>CAYGBW010000048.1:0-12456 GCA_964348185.1 uncultured Thermodesulfobacteriota bacterium
GGATCGTACCCCTTGAGACGAACTCGACTTCACCCCGGAGCTTCATCACATCCCGGATAGTCTGCTTCAGGGACTCGGCGAAGAGGCCTGGGTCCGCCGTGGCGTCTCCGAGCTCAACCCTGAAGGTCATCTCGTCTCGGTGTTCCCTTCGGGTGACAAGGACCTGATATCTGGAGATCTCCGGATGGCGGGTGGCCACCTGGTCGGCCTGGTTTGGATGGATAAACATCCCCCGCACCTTGGTCACCTGATCAACTCTCCCCAGAATTCTCACAAGGCGGGGGGAGGTTCTGCCACAGGGGCAGGGCTCATCGATGGCATAGGAGAGGTCACCCGTTCCATACCGAATCAAAGGGTAGGCCTTGTTGAAACAGGTGGCGACGATCTCTCCAACCTCTCCAGGAGGACGTTGCTCCTTTGTTTCCGGATTTACGATTTCAACGATCTTGTCTTCGGGAAAGTGCATGCCTCCTTTATGGATACACTCGTATCCCAGGCATCCAACGTCAGCCGTTCCATAACCCTGACGAAGGGTCATCTCAAATTTGGCTTCAAGAGAGTCTCTGAGCGATTCAGGGAGCATCTCGGCCGCCACAAACCCCACCCTGAGGGTCAGATCCTTTCTAAGATCCAGTCCCATCTCCTCGGCCCGTTCGGCAATCGTGTGGAGAAAGCTCGGGGTTCCGCAGTATCCCGTCACCCTGAGATCCCTCATGATGTTGATCTGGATCTCCGTGTTGCCGACACCCGTCGGAACGGTGACGCAGCGAAGCATATTTAGGGTGTTGTCCACCATATTCAGGGCAAAAGGAACCATGTGGTAGCTGAACGTATTGACAGCGATGTCACCGGGCCTGAAGCCGGCGGCATAAAGCGCCTGAGCCCAGGCGATCTCCTCGTATTCTCGCTCTCCGGGTTCGTAGATCGGGCCTGGTGAAACATAGATCCTCCTCAGCTCCTCTATCGGAACCCCAGCCAACCCTCCAAAGGGAGGACCCTTCCTCTGGAGTTCCATAAGCTGGGATTTGTTTGTTACGGGGATTCCCTCGAGATCTTTAACGGTCTTGATGGCATGGGGACCGAGATTTGCGGAGTCGAGTTTCTCTTTGAAGGCAGGAGCATTTTTGTAGGCGTATTGGACGATTTCCCGGAGTCTCCCGTTGAGGTACTCCTCTCTTTCGGGAAACGCCATTGTTTCCAGACCTTTGTTAAAGAATCCTGGAGTTCGGTCGATCTCTGCCATTTCTCCCTTGGGTCTCCCTTCAACCTACGTCAACCAACGCTTTCGGCGTTTGTAGTGTTTTACGGCCCGGAAACTCTTTCTCGCACCCAAATCGGTCAGCCCGAGATAGAAGTCCCGAATATCTGGGTTCTCCCTGAGCTTCTCAGAGGTGTCGTCCATGACGATCCGGCCATTCTCCATCACATAAGCGTATGGTGCCACGGTGAGGGCCAGCTTCACATTCTGCTCCACCAACAGGATGGGAATCTGCTCGTCCGTGTTGAGCCTCTGGATGATGTCGAAGATCTCCTTGATCAACAGGGGAGCCAGCCCCATGGAGGGTTCATCCAAGAGCATGAGTTTTGGGCTGGCCATCAAGACCCGGCCGATGACGGCCATCTGCTGTTCGCCACCGCTTGCAAACCCCGCGGTAAGATTGCGTTTTTCCAGAAGCCTGGGGAAATAGTGGTAGACCATCTCAAGCCGATCTTTGATCTGTCTCCCATTACCCCGAAGATGGGCCCCCACCCTCAGGTTCTCCTCTAACGTCAGGTGTTCGAAGACTTTTCTCCCTTCAATGATCTGAAAGATGCCCCGTTTGGCAATGCTCCCCGCATCGAGCTCATCAATCCGATCCCCCATGAACTCGATGCTTCCATCGGTCACCTCTCCATCCTCGTGTGTCAAAAGCCCGGAGATCGCCTTCAAGGTAGTGCTTTTCCCGGCTCCATTGGCCCCCAAAAGGGCCACGATCCCCCGCTTGGGAACCTCAACAGAAACCCCCTTCAAGACCAAGATGACTTCATGGTATCTCACTTCGATGTTGTTCAGCTTGAGTATGCTTTGTTCTGTTTCCAACAAACTTCCCCTGAAAAAGGTATCTTTTGAACAGAGGCAATCTCCCTCCGGGGGAGGAGATTGCCTCTGATTCTTACCATCCGAGCCACTTGGGCCAGAGATCAGGGTACCTCTCCCTGAGATCCACCGTCTTGAGATGGACAATCTTGCTGTTTTTGATGATGTAAACGGTCACTGAACTGCCAGGACGGTGGTCCTTCGATGTGTAAGTAATGGGAGGTCGGCCCAAGGCGTTGGGGATTCCTGCGATATTGTAATTGTTCAAGCTTTCAAAGGCTTCCTTGATCCCCGGGCCGTTGAGTTTGCCAGCCTTGTCCGCCCGCGTCAAGGCCTCACGAGCCAGCAACACCTTGACCCAGCCCATTACAGCGCGGGTGGTACGGTTTTCCATCTTCAGGCCCGGGTTGATCTTTTTTCCATATGCTTTGACTTCATCCATCAGAGGGACATCGAGGCCGTAAAACGCAGAGACCCCAATACCAATCACTCCTTCGGCCGCTTTGCCGGCCAGTTTTACCAGGTTTTCATCAAGAGCCCAGTTGTTAATAATATGGTCTGCTTCCAAACCGAGTGCGTAGGCGTCTTTGATCGCCACGGCCACGGAATTGGTGGTATTGCCATGCCAAACTAAATGGGGTTTGTCCTTCTTTGCTGCCAAAACCTGGCTCTTCGCATCAATGGCCGCCAAGCCGACGTCCTGGTCGGGGACAAGCTCGAAACCCAAGAGTCCTGCCTGGTCCTTGAGCGCCCGAATCGGCGCACTTGCGTAAGGATGGGGGAAGGAATAGAAACAGGCAAGACGAGGTTTGCCTTTGGCTCTCTCTTCTGCCCATTTTGGATCTTTCTTCCAGACCTCCTCGTACCAGGTGATCAGAGCTGCCCTGGCATTGGTCGAATAGTCGGTGCCGTAAACCCAATTATAGGGAGCCTTTGCGGGGTCGGTGATGTGGCCTGAAAAGGAATCTGAAAGGTATGGCATTTGATCCTTTGCAACGGTAGGGGATAGGGCCTCGGTATCACCCGTTCCCCAGCCGAGGATCATCGTGACCTTATCGACGGTCTTGAACCGCTTGTAGATAGTGATCGCTTCAGGGACCTTGTACCCGTAATCGTACATTCTGAGATCGATCTTCTTCCCATTGATGCCACCCGTGTCGTTGACATAAGCCACAGCCTCCCGCACGCCGGCCGCGTTATCCTTGCCAACGTCGGATGTTGGGCCGGTCATATCATTGAGAGATCCGACCACAATGTCTGCGGCCCAACCGGATGAACACGCAAAAGCCACCATTAACAATGAAAGACCTAGTTTCTTGCCCATGATTCTATCCTCCTCATTATCGTGAAATGTGAAAAGCCTTTCTTCCTCGGGATTATTGCCTCACCTCCTCTCTTTCCGAATCGAGTGTTCGGGTGAACAGAATCCCCCTTCCATAGCCCAGGTGCTCCCAAGACTACCCTTTGGTCCTTTGAAAAAATGCTCGGACACTCGGCTAATATGAAAAGGGCCAGAGATTAAAAGAATTTTTGATCTGCCAGTACCGATAAGCAAGGCCTTTTGGTTCATAAATCAAAAACAGAACAATGGCCAGGCCAAAGGCTGAATCCCTGAAATAGTCGAACTTTGCCACCAACATGACCTCTGGCATCACAGCGCCCAAAGCGACCAGCCCGTTTCTGAGAACCTCCTCGACCAGCACCATGAACATGGCCCCAAATATCACGCCGTGCAAGCTGCCCGCTCCGCCGATAAGGATAACGCCAACCCACCATAGGGAGTAGAAGAATTCGAAATGCTCTGGGCTGACGAAATAGAGGGCGCTGATCCAGAACGCACCGGCAATCCCCGCAATAAAGCCGGCTGCGAAAAAGGCCACGAGTTTGTACCACACGATGTTTACACCCAGGGTCTCAGCTGCGATGTCGTTATCCCGGATGGCAATCCAGGCCCTCCCGACCTTCGATCGGAGGAGGTTGGCCATGCCGAAGAGACAGAGACATACAAGCACGACCATCAAGTAGTAGATCTTCCTGTCCGAATCAATGACCCACGGACCGATTGAGATCGTCCCCGGCGGGAGGGAGAAGTAGTGGCCCCGACCACCGATCCGACTCACGTACTGGGTGATAACGAAGGGAACGGTAATCCACTGAGCCGCCATGGTCGTCATGATCAGGTAAAACCCCTTGACCCTTGCCGATGGGAGGCCGAACAGAACACTCCAGATGCCAGCTGCGAGGCCCGCGGCAATCATACTGATGGGATAGACCAAGCCGGCATTGACCAATAGCGGTGGCCACGGGACATAGAGGATCAGCATGGCTGAGGTGTAACTCCCCACCGCAACAAAAGCCGCATGTCCCAAAGTAATCTGGCCGCAGTAGCCGATCAGCAGTTGAACCCCTAAGGCGGCCAGGATCGTGTAGCCGATCTTGTAGGCAATCGACAGATAGTAATCCCCACAGAAAACCGGAATGGCCAAAAAGAGCACAATGCCGAGGAAGACCATTTTCCCCTTCACAAAAGGGGTCTGCCACCAGCCATGGTCCCTCCTGTATTCCTCGTGATAGATGCCGCACGGGAGAAATCCCATTACTTAAACCCTCTCTATCCTTTCCCAGCCCCAAAAACCAAAGGGTTTAAAGAGAAGGAATATCACCATAAAGACGAACGGGGCGACCTCCTTCACCCCTCCAGGGGTGAATTGGCTGATATACCCATCGGCCAGGTTCTGGAGTACCCCGATGACGATCCCCCCGACAATCGCTCCGGGGATTGAATTCAGCCCTCCCAGAACGACAGCGGGCAGAACGATCAACCCCAAGTGACTGATCTGGATGTTCAGACCATTGATGTTGCCAAGAAATGTCCCTCCAACTCCGGCGGCCATGAAGGCGATCGCCCACGCAATGGCATAGACGAATTTTGCACTTACCCCTAAGGAGAGGGCCGCCATCTCGTCGTCCGCACAGGCCTGCATGGAGAGTCCCCACCGGGTATATTTGAAGAAAACAACAAAGGCCACCAGGAGAAACATGGCAGCAAAAAAAGCCCAGAGGTTCACTTGGCTGATGACGATGTTTCCCAAAGTGTAGGGGGTAATATCGAAGATCGGAGGGTTGAAGATCCGGATATCCGTTCCCCAGATGGAGAATACGATACCCCTGAAGAAAAAGGAGATCCCCACGGTGACCATGATTACCGACAGGATCGGCTGTCCAATCATCTTTCGCAAAAAGAGATGTTCCGTCAACACCCCTAAGGCGAATCCAATGACGAGGGTCCCAAACAGGGCTATAATAAAGCCCATTGTGATCCCCAGTACTGGTACGAACCAGATGTAGAGTTGCAAACACACATAGGCGCCGATCAGGGTCAGCTCACCCATGGCCAGATTGAGCACCCCAGAACACTTGTAGATGAGCGTCCATCCGAGGGCCACGAGGGCGTAAATCCCGCCCACCATGATTCCCGTTGTGAAAAGCTGTAAGAAAAAGTCCACTACCGGACCTCCCCTTCCGGAATCTCTTCGATTTTCAGATCGGTCTTGATCTGGGAGACGCGGCCGTTCTCATAGGTGATGGTCGTGTCCATGTGAACGGTTTCAGAATCCGAATAGAGGCTTTTGACGATATCACCGTAGCGCTTTTCAACAAAAGCCCTCCGGATCTTGCGGGTTCGGGTCAGTTCCTCGTCGTCAGCATCGAGCTCCTTATAGAGATTGACGAATTTTCTGATCTTTGCCGCCCTGGGAAGGTCCCTGTTGACCTGGAGGACCGCTGTTTTCAGCAGCTGGTAAACCTCGTCTTTCTGGGACAGTTCCGGATAGCTCGTGTAGTTGATCCCCCGCTCTTCAGCCCATTTTCCCACCGTGGCGTAGTCGATGCAGAGCACGGCGCTCACATAGGGCCTCTGGTCTCCAATGATCCAGGCGTCTTTCAGATAAGGGCTGAACTTGAGCCGTGTCTCGAGGTACTGGGGGGAGGAGATCGTGCCGTCACTGAGTTTCATGATGTCCTTGGTTCGATCGAAGACCACCAGATGGCCGTCGGTGTCGATGAACCCGTTGTCTCCCGAGTAGAGCCAGCCGTCTTTCAGCGTCTTGGCCGTCTCTTCGGGCATCTTGTAGTAACCCTTGAAGACACTGGGACTCTTGGAGATGATCTCCCCGTCTTCGGTTATTCTCACTTCGGTTTCAGGAATTGGCTTTCCCACCGTGTCAAACTTGATATCGCCGTTTCGATGGAGAACGGAAATGCCTGCAATTTCGGTCTGTCCATAAATCTGTTTCAGGTTTACCCCAATGGCATGAAAGAAGCGAAAGTGGTCAGGCCCCATGGCCGCTCCCCCGGTGTAGCAGTTTCTGATTCGAGAAAGGCCCAGATGATCCTTGAGTTTCTTATGAAACCAGAGGTCGGCAAAGGACTCGAGGAGGTTCCAGTGCCAGGGGACCGGCTTTCTCGCAAATTTCAGATCTGCCACATGATAGCCGATCTTCATGGCGAGTTCATAGGCCTTTCGCTTGATCCAGGAGGCATCCAGGTATTTGACTTGAACTGTCCGCGTCATCTGCTCGTAAAGGCGGGGGGGAGCGAACATGACGTGGGGGCCGATCTCCCTCACGTTTTCCTGGGCGGTCTCGGGTTCCTCGGGAAAGTTGATGGTGAAGCCCACCTGGAGGCCACAGGAGAGGGACATCATCTGCTCTCCGATCCATGCAAAGGGGAGGAAGGAGACGAAGTCATCACCTTCATAGCTCGGATCAACGCGCATCAGATTCTGCCCCATCGTGAGCATGTTGTAATGGGTCAAAAGGGCACCCTTAGGAAGAGCGGTGGTTCCTGAAGTGTAGAAAAGGAGACAGATATCATCGCCATGCCCCTGGGCGACCATCTCTTCAAAAAGGTTGGGGCTCTTCTTTTCCAACTCTCTTCCGAGTTCCTGAACATGGTTCATGCTGATCAGCAGGGGGTCATCGTAATGCCTCATGCCCTTGGGGTCATCCCAGATCACCCTCTTGAGCTTTGGGCATTTGTCGCGGATCGTCAGGGCCTTGTCCGCCTCCTCCTGGCCTTCGGCCACGTAAAACGTTGCATCGGAGTGATCGACAATGTACTGCACCTCGTCCATGAGGCAGTCCTGAAACATCCATACCCCGACAGCACCCGCACACATGGCCGCCATTTCAGCCCAGAGCCCCTCGGGACGGTTATCCCCGATCATGACGATCTTGTCCCCCCTTTTCAAACCGAGGGACACCATGCCGAGGCAGAGGTATCTGACATTTTCGAGGTAGTCCTTCCACGTGATGGGACGCCAGATACCAAACTCCTTCTCCCGCATCGCAACCCGACGGTCTCCATACTTCTCAGCGGTTTGGAGAAGGAGCTTCGGCAGGGTCAACTCCGGAGTAATTTCGATTTCACCCGGGCGTCTATCTTCTGCTGACGTAGAGTCCAAGGTCTTCTACCTCTCCGAGGTACGCCTTTAGAACTTCCGGGTGGTGCTGGATCTCCTGGGGCGTACCCTCGGCGATTTTCACACCGAAGTTGAGGGCCATGACCCGGTCGGAGATATCCATGACCACGCCCATATCGTGCTCCACGAGGATGCAGGTCGTCTGCCACCGATCCTCCTCGTTCACGTCCAGAATGAATCGGGCCATGTCCTCGACTTCCTCGAGGTTCAGCCCTGCCATGGGCTCGTCCAGGAGCAGAATCTTTGGGTTAAGAGCCAGAGCCCTGGCGAGTTCCACCCTTTTCTGTAACCCGTAGGGAAGCATTCCCGTGACCTTGTTTCGAATGTGCTCGATCTCCAGAAGGTCGATGATCTCTTCTTCGATGAACTTTCTGGCCTCCAGTTCTTCTTTCGATGTCTTACCGAGGTAAAGTGCACCACTGAGAATACCACTCTTCAGGTGGATGTGGCGGCCGAGTCTGATATTGTCAAGCACGGTCATTCCGGAAAAGAGTTCGATTTTTTGGAAGGTCCGAGAGATTCCCATGGCAGCCCGGCGATGGGGGGATAGGCCGCTGATCTCGTCTCCAGAAAAGAGGATTCTGCCCTTTTGAGGGTGGTAGAGCCCGTTGACGCAGTTCAGGAGCACTGTTTTGCCGGCCCCGTTGGGGCCGATGATGGAAAATATCTCACCTTTCTCTACAGTCAGGCTCACGGCATGAAGTGCAGCGACTCCGCCAAAGGCCATGTGGAGATCTTCCACGGCGAGAAGAGAGGTATCCCTCTCTTTCTCATGAGTGAAATGTTCTTCCATGAGAAAAATGCCTCCCCCTCAGGTGGAGATGCAAAGCCATTGACCTGCCACTCTGGCTGTGAATAACGGTATCTCTCGAATGATTTGAGCCGGGAGTTGAACCGGATGTCGCGCCGGGATCGAAGGTGGAGGCGTCACCTGGAGCGCGACCGTTCTTTGAACCCCGGCTCCACTTGTAAAGAGATCTCTATAGCAGAGTGAGATTGATTTGTCAAGAAAAATATTCGGGCCTTACCGAAGGTGAATTCTCTAAGGCCTGGATTGGATGGGGAGGACACCATTCATAGCGTTTTTCCCGAAGGGGACTCGTTCGGGGAGATGTTCAGGACGGCCAGAATCCTTGCCTCCTGGTCCTTGTGGCACTGGACCCGATGGGGGATGGTCGAATCATAGTAAATCGAATCGCCCGGGTGGAGGAGGTCGGTGTGATTTCCCAGAATAACCTCCATTTCTCCCTCTAGGACGTAGAGGAATTCTTCTCCCTCGTGGGTCGACAGTGTTGTCGCCTTGACCGTGGCCGGCTCCAGAGTCACCAGAAAGGGCTCCATATGGCGATTCTTCTTGTCGTACCCGAGAGATTCATAGGAATAGCCATATTTTACCCCGTCTTTGGATGCGAAACGGGAGACCCTTTTCCGCTCGTCTTTTCGGACAATCGAATACGGCTGCTCAGACCCTGTTCCGAAAAAACGACCCAAGGGTAGGTTCAGAGCCCTGGCGATCTTGATGAGGGTTCCCAGAGAAGGCGAGACGAGATGGTTCTCCATCTGAGAAAGGAGGGCCGTTGAAAATCCTGTCATATCGGCCAGTTCCTTCAGGGAAAGCTCCCGCTCCGTCCGGATCGCCTTGATTCTTTCTCCAACCTTTATCTCCCCGTTCTCTTGAATTTCCATGAGACCTCCCTCTGCCGATAATCCTTTGTCGGCCTCGGCCCTATCTCCTCACAAACTCCTGACCCTTCTTGATCGCCTCCAGGTTGGCCGGAATCAGATGATGGTGCCGGCTGTCCAGGACTTGAGAAAAAGCGTCCTCGATAGACGCCTGCTGAACCACACCGGTTTTTTCGAGGTACGCCCCGAGGGCCACCATGTTGGCCAGCCGGGCATTTCCATTTTCCGTGGCAATCGCGTTGACGGGAACCGGGATGCAATCGATGTCCTTCCGAGTCACCTCGGCCGGATCGACCAGGGAGCTGTTGAGGATCAGCAACCCCCCGGGTTTGATTCGCTCCTGAAACTTTTCAAGGGAGGGAAGGTTCATGGCGATGACCGAGGTGGGGCGTCCCACCACGGGAGACCCAATGGGTTTGGAAGAGATGACGACGGTGCAATTGGCCGTTCCTCCTCTCATCTCAACACCGTACGCGGGGAGATAGGAGACATGTCTCCCCTCGGTCATGGCAGCATAGGCCAAGAGGTTTCCAATGAGCAGGATTCCCTGTCCACCAAACCCTGACATGATGACGTCGTGGTGCATATTCCCCCAGCTCTGTAAAGTGAGATCCGTCTCCCCAATCATAAATAGTCGGCCATGGTCCTTTCTTTCAGCACCCCCAGAGGGAAGTATGGGATCATCTCTTCCTGGAGCCTTTTGTTCGCCTCCAGGGGATTCAACCCCCAGTTGGTGGGGCAGGCGAGGAGAAACTCGACAAAGGTAAATCCCATGTTCTTGATCTGCATCTCAAAGGCTTTGAAGACAGCTCTCCGGGCCTTCATGAGATGAGCCGGATTGTCCACTGCCACTCTGGCCACAAAAGCGCTTCCCTCTAGAGTCGCAAGCATTTCGGCCATTCGAATCGGATAGCCATCCTGTGTAAAATCTCTGCCATAGGGGCTCGTTGTTGTTTTCTGCCCCAGCAGGGTCGTTGGGGCCATCTGTCCACCGGTCATCCCATACACCGTATTGTTCGCGAAAAAAATGGTGATGTTCTCCCCCCGGTTGGCCGTGTGCACCACCTCGGCGATGCCGATTGAGGCAAGGTCTCCGTCCCCCTGGTAGGTAAAGACGATTCGATCCTTTCTCGCCCTCTTGACCCCCGTGGCCACAGCGGAGGCTCTTCCATGAGGAGCCTCCAGACCATCCACGGCGAAGTAGTCATAGAGAAATACGGAACACCCCACGGACGCTACACAGATGGTTTTTTCCAGCAGGCCAAAGTGGTCGATGGCTTCTGCCACCAGTCGATGGGCAATGCCGTGGTGACATCCTGGGCAGAAATGGAAAGGCACGTCCACGAGACTCGCGGGTCTCTTGAAGATCTGTTTCATCTTTGACTCCGTCAAAGCCAGGGGTCAGCTGTCAGCCTTCAGTTTTTCGTGGAAAACATCAGGGTGCCGCTGCATTCCCGAGATCCTTAATAAGATCAACTCTTAGACGCCAAGAGCCTAAAAGTTGCTTCAAAATCCTCCATCTTTAATCGCTTGAGGAACCCGCTATCGGTCACTCTTATTCGTTCTGCTGGTCGCCGATCCCTGACCCCTGTCCCCTGAGTAGACCTTCTCGATCTCCTCCAGAATCTCCTCAGGCGAGGGGATAGAGCCCGGGGGTCGGCCATAGAAGCGAACAATCGCATCCCCGGCTACGGACAGCCGGACATCCTCCACCATCTGTCCTGTGTTCAGCTCCACGGTCAAGAATCTCTTAATCCCCTGGGAGCAGTCGAAAAGCGTTTTTTCTGGAAAAGGGAACAACGTGATGGGGCGGACAAGGCCCAACCTCAGCCCTTTGTTTCTCCCCTCCTCGACTGCTGTCTTGACGATTCTGGCCATGCTTCCAAAGGCGACCACCGCCATCTCTGCGTCCTCGAGGTTCTGAGTCTCGACGAGGACCTCTTTCTCTTTGACTTCCTGGTATTTTCTGAAGAGTTTCCAGTTGTGCTCTGTCAGCTCTCCGTCTTGGAGGTAGAGGGACTTCAAACGGTTGGGCTTTCGGTCCATCGCACCGGTGAGGGCCCAGTCTTTTGGTGGACCCTCTTCCTCCTGCGGCTCTCCCTTTGTCAGGGGTTCCTTCATCTGGCCGATCAGGGCGTCTCCCAGAATCACAACCGGCGTCCGGTATCGGTCGGCCAGATCAAAGGCCCGGATGGTGAGATCATAGATCTCCTGCACAGACGAAGGGGCGAGAACAATGGTCCGGTAGTCACCGTGTCCCCCACCCCGGGTAGCCTGAAAGTAATCCCCCTGAGACGGGGAGATACCGCCAAGGCCAGGGCCGCTCCTCGACATATTGACGATAACCCCGGGAAGCTCACTTCCCGCCATGTAAGAGATTCCCTCCTGCATGAGGGAGATGCCGGGACTTGACGATGAGGTCATGACGCGGGTCCCTGTGGCGGCCGCCCCCAGGAGCATGTTGATGGACGCAATTTCACTCTCAGCCTGGATAAACTCGCCCCCGATCTGCCTCAAATGCTTGGAGAGAAACTCGGGGATGTCGTTTTGCGGGGTAATGGGATAACCGAAGTAGAGTCGGCACCCGGCATCGATCGCCGCCATGCCCACAGCCTCGTTTCCTTTGACAAAGAGTTTTTCAGTCACGGTTTACCACCCATCTCTACTCTCATCCCTACTTCCACACCTCAATGGCCACGTCCGGGCAAATCTGCGCACAGAAGGTACATCCCGTACATTTCTCCATCCCCGAAATCGTCGCAAAAGGGTAACCCTGACGGTTGATTCTCTTGCCAACAGAAAGGAGGTGTTTCGGGCAAACAACGGTGCACAGACTGCACCCCTTGCACCGCTCTTTTCTGATCTCGATCTTCGCCATGGGTATCCGCCAGGTTTTTGATGAGGGACCGAATAGAGAACACACCACGGGCTGAGTATCAATGGTTTCAGCCACTTAGGGAATCAAATAATAATCATAAACTCTGAGGATGTCAATACCTGCTAGGGCCCTGGAATCTCCTCAAGAAATGCCACTGATTTTCTGTCCCTTTTAAATCACCAGAAAAATAGGGAGTCAGAAGGCCGGGTCGATTGTCACCCTCAGGGCTCTGTGCCGCTGGGAAAGGGAGCGCCCCGTCTACCCAAGTTTTCTCGAATTCGTCGTCACTGAAAAACGCCCCCGACCCTCTCTGTACAGAGTTTTTGACCCGTTCTA
>CAYGBW010000049.1:0-12870 GCA_964348185.1 uncultured Thermodesulfobacteriota bacterium
CGGCCTGGCGGCCTCAGACAGCGGAATCTCGCCCCTTCGGGGACACTCCCTTCGCCAAGACGGGTAGCCCCAAAAACTCCGTAATGTTCGCTCCAGGGACATTTTTCAGTGACGACTAGTTAAGGCTCCCTTCCCTCACAGATCCTGAACCTCCATGCGGATTGCTCGTTCGGTTTCGGCAGTCAACCGGACGTCATGACTGATTCGATAACCGGCCACCCAAACAATGGCATCCCCCGATAGGACCAAAGGAATCCGAGGTCGCTCCTCCTTGGGGACCTTCCAATCGATGAAACAGTCCTTGATCTTTCTTGATCCGGTCATGCCGAGGGGCCTAAATCTGTCTCCCCGCCTGTAGTTTCTGACCCGGAGGGGGGGATGCATTTGCCCAGAATCCATGTAAACACACCGGGTTGAGGCATCCCTCCAGTTCCATCGGTCCACAAAATCGACGACTAGCTTTCGGCCGACCTCTCGTATAGGGGTGGTCCCCGGCAATCGGACAGCATAATCAAAGACAGGGGATGATGGTCCCTCCCCCTTTCCTACCATGAGGCGATCATAGATTCGTCTCGCTGTGATCCCGCCAGGGAGATGGATCACAGCGTTGGGCCGCGCGCTGAGCGCCAGATCCAGGAGGTTCAGGACATGGGTCACGCCAAGCCTCTTTTCATCCATGGCGCTGACTGACCTCACGCTCTGCCTCAGAAGGCGCAATTGGAGGGCCGGATGGATGTGTCGAAACTCAGTCAGATCGAGGCTCACCCCATCCCCGTTCCACCGCGCAAGCCCGTTCCAGGCTTTCTCGGCCATCGCCCTCATGTACTCGTCCTCCTGCAAAAGGACCTTCCCCATCCGGCTTAAGTTCGTTTTCAGATTGGGATTGTATTTCTCAAGGATGGGGATCAAATGGTTCCGGATCCGGTTTCTCAGATAGATTGCTTTCCGGTTTGAGCTATCCTCGACATGGGGAAGCCCTTCTGCGGTGACGTAGGCCTCGATCCTTTCCCGTTTCACCTCGATCAGAGGATGGATGATCCATTCGTCCCGGACCGGAGGGATACCCTTGAGACCAGCCAGCCCAGCACCCCGGATGAGACGCATGATCACGGTCTCGGCCTGATCGTCGGCCGTCTGTCCCAGGGCGACTCTATGGGCTCCGTGTTTTTGGACTAGACTGCGGAAGAACAAGAAGCGCACCTCTCGAGCTGTCTCTTGAAGGGTCATCCCCTTTCTCTTGAAGTCCTGGACGGCCACACTTCTGATCTCACAGGGAAGGCCCCATTCCAGGGCCAGGCCCCTGACAAATTCTTCGTCTCTGCGGGACTCCTGCCCCCGGAGGTTGTGATTGAGGTGGGCCACCACAAGGGAGAGCCCGTAAGCCCACTGGATTTTATGCAATACGGAAAGGAGGGCCACCGAGTCCATGCCTCCTGAGACCCCCACGATGACCCGATCCCCGGGTGAGAGCATCTGATATTTCTCAATGGTCTTTCGTACCTCGTCGAGAATCATTGTGCCACCCTGGGTCAGAGGCCAAACAGCCTGTTACCATTTGTTTTGTATCACTGGGAGACAGCAAAGGCAAGGACCTACGGTGCCAGGCTTGTTGCGACCGTCCGGCGAAGAGGTGAGAAACCGAGATCGATGATTTCCGAAGAGACTGCTTTTCTCTGTCTCCCGCCCCATTCGGCGGATAAGTCTCTCTCTTTCCCGGATCAAATCCAGGAATTGTCCGTATGACACCACAAGCGGTTTTCTTCCCCCCACCATTTGGGTAAAATAGGGGGAGGCAACAGAAACCCTTCTCGGATGAGCATCCTGACAGTGCGCGTTTTCGCAATTGGCGACCTCCATCTCTCTTCCCAAGGGAAAACCATGGACATCTTTGGCCCTCACTGGCGGAACCATCAAAGAAGACTGTTCCATGCGTGGAGGCGCACCGTTGGAGAGGAGGACCTTGTCCTTATTGCGGGAGATCTCTCGTGGGCAATCAGGCTTCAGGAGGCGATACCCGATCTCGAGCGCCTTGGAAAACTGCCTGGGACCAAGATTCTCATCCGAGGCAACCATGACTACTGGTGGTCCTCGAGAAGAAAGGTAAATTCTGTGCTTCCCGAGGGAATGATCGCTATTAACGCCAACGCCTGGACCTGCAGCGATCTGAGCATTGTTGGAACCCGGGGGTGGAATATTCCTGGAAGTTCGACCTTTGGTGTGAATGATCACAAGATCTATCTTCGCGAAGTGAACCGCCTGAGGATCGCCCTCGAGCAGGTTCCCCAAAAGGAGAGTCGTAAGACGGTGGCGATGCTCCACTACCCTCCCCTGACGAAATCGATTATTTCCTCTGGATTCACCGAGCTTCTTGAGTCCTTTCGGGTCTCGGTATGTGTCTACGGCCACCTTCATGGAGAGGATCAAAGGGTCGCATTTCAGGGAACAAGAAACGGCGTCACCTATGTTTTTGTCGCATGTGACTATCTGGGTTTTCAACCGTGTGAGATCGTGCTATGAGACAATTCTCACCCAAACGATTTTCACTGTCTCCCGAGGTTGTGGAGATCATAAAGACTCTCAAAAGAAACGGCCTACACGGCTACGTTGTGGGGGGGGCCGTGCGAGATCTCCTTCGAGGCGTTGCCGTTTCGGATTGGGATCTGGCAACAGACGGCACACCGGATCGCCTCGTTCAGATTTTCCCAAAGGTCATCCCCACGGGAATCCGTCACGGTACGGTCACGGTCCTCTGGGGGACCTCTCAATACGAATTAACAACCTTCCGGACCGATGGCGACTACGCCTCCCAACACAGGTTGAACCGAGCAGACGTCACTCGGAACATTGAGGAGGATCTGAGGCACCGCGACTTCACGATCAACGCGATGGCCTACGACCCCCTTACAGACGCCCTGATCGATTCCTTTGGCGGGCAAAGGGATCTCAAGCGAGGAATCATTCAAGGGGTAGAGGATCCCTTGAGCCGATTCATGGAAGACGGGCTGAGACCGTACCGGGCCATCCGATTCTCTGTGACTCTCGGTTATCGAATAGAGGGGAGTACACTAAAGGCCATCTCCCAGTCTCTGGAAAAGGTGAGGGCTGCATCCTCGGAGCGGGTTCGGGATGAGATTCTAAGAATCCTGGCGGCAAAGAATCCGTCCAGTGCCTTTGAAATGATGAGAAAAACGGGTCTTCTGGCCATCGCCCTCCCTGAACTTCTCGAGGGATACCGGAAAAGGTACAGTCCCGCAAGGGACATATACCAACACCTCCTGGCGACGGTGGATGTGGCCCCTCCCCGTCCCATTCTGCGGCTTGCCTGTCTCCTTCATGACATCGGTAAAGGGAGAATGCCAAAAGGCCAGGAAATTCCGTGTGTTCATGACGGTCACGAGAAGATCAGTGCCCAGGTAACCGATGCGGTGACAAAGCGCCTGAGACTCAGCAACCATCAGAGAAAGCGCATCCATTATCTGGTTGAGAACCACGGGCTGCCGCTTCAGGCGAATTTCCACGGACCGGCTATCCGTCGATTTCTCTCCCGGATCGATCCACGATTCTTGGATGATCTCTTCATCCTTTCCATGGCCAGCAGGAAAGCCTCCGGGGCAGATCGATCAGAGATTCGCAGACTGAACGACCTCTGGAAAAGGTCCAAAAAGATCCTGGCGGCAGGGGCCCCCCTAACCGTTTCCCAGTTAGCCATTAAGGGAGATACGGTAAAGCAGATCCTCGGAATTACCGAGGGTGTCGAGATTGGCCACATTCTGACCCAGCTTTTGGACGTCGTCCTGGAAGACCCTCATAAGAACAATCCCCAGGATCTAGCCATGCTCCTCAAGAAGATGGAGTGAAGCTGAATCAGACACCGGACAGGGCATCCCCGCTTTTGGCACGATGATTGCTTCGCCTAAGGATATCACGCCGCTACTGCGATGACGCAACATAGAAGTCACCTGGGGTATACACGATGAGTTCCCGGGGTGAATGGTTCTTACCTTCCGAACAAGAATGTACGGATCCTACGATTTTTCTTCATAATAATCGGATGAACTGAATAGTTGCATGGCAGAGATTCGGAAAGAAAGAAGAAAGAACCCGCGATTTGCCGTCACAAAATCTCTAATTTACAACCAAGCCAATCGCCTGGTGTCTGCCAAAACAACAGACATCGGATCGGGAGGGGCAAGGATCGTCGCCGATTTGCCCCTTCGAAAAGGCG
The DNA here is from genome assembly GCA_964348185.1 of uncultured Thermodesulfobacteriota bacterium. GTDB lineage: Bacteria > Desulfobacterota > BSN033 > WVXP01 > WVXP01 > CAYGBW01. The sequence goes on from CAYGBW010000049.1 coordinate 4,226, forward strand.
ATACCTTTGAATTCCTTGTAATCCTCGAGGGAATGGGTCTGAAGTTCAGAGGAACCATAGTCCACACGACCTCTGTGGCCGACGGTCGAGTTGTGGCAGGGATCTCCTTCGCTGAGGATTCGAGCCTTTCGCGGAGTCTTCTCGAGGACTATCTGAACAGCCACATGGATACCCTTCCAAAGGTCGATGGCCCGCTCGACCTGGATCACCTGCCCCCCTATTCTACCGAACTGTAGTCGAGTAATCTCGTCCATCACCACCATGATGTTATTTCAACGGCACACCCCAATCCTTGCCAGGAGGCTGAGGGGATTTACCCACCTTCACAGAAAGCCTCGTCCGGAAGGACGGGGATGAGTCCGAGAAGGGTATCCGCCGAAGCTTCAGCGAAGTCTGATATGCCTCAGTGGGTTCCACTGAAGCGTTGAAAAGGGCATCGGTCATAGCCCATGGCGCCTGAGATGCCCCGTGTGGAGGCACGGGGACCTTCAGCGAATTCTGTTGGTGGGATCTCCCTCGGCCAGCATCTTCGAGAGAATCTCGCGCTCCGGAACTCCGGGAACGTAACCGGTCAAAGTCGCCCGCATGACTTCAACCCCCTTCTCGTTGGTAAAAACCGCCTCAGCCCTGGCAAGATTTCGATCATTCATCGCTTTGATGATCAGCTCACAGGTCACCCTCTCGCCGATATAGACGGGACGGAGAAAGCGGAACTCCATCTCCGACGCAAGCCAGCCCACTTGGCCCCCCAGTTCACAAATCATGCTTCCAACGAGCAGGCCGTGGCAGATGAGGGCCGGGAATTTCTTGGTCGCGGCAAACCTCTGATCATAGTGCACCGGATTGTAGTCCCGGGTAATATCTCCGAATATCGCTACATCCTTCGCTGTAAAAGTGCGGGAAAACCTAAAAATCATACCCACTTCGAGACCCTGGCTGGCCTGCCTTCTCCACTGGGACATACGCTCACCCTCTGAAAAAAGGCGTTTATGCAATACCTATTGTAACATAGACGCGTCGTCTTTGGGCCATGCCTCGGAATTGAACAGGTGGCCGGCTCAAAATCGGTCACCCCTTCTGACTCCTGAATTCTGATTCCTGACCGCTGATCCTTGACCCCTCTCTCCGAATGGGGCGACCAGTCTTTGGGGAATCCGAGAAGCATTTCATGTTGACAAATCTCCCTAATATCGATAAAAATATCTTTGCCTGAGGCGGTGTAGCTCAGTTGGTTAGAGCATGCGGCTCATATCCGCAGTGTCCGGGGTTCAAATCCCTGCACCGCCACCACTGAAAGAAGAGCCTGCAAAGTGCAGGCTCTTCTTTTCAGAAGGACCTCTCCCCCCTGGGTCGAACCGTCCTGTCGCCCCTGATTCTGGACTGTCCCAAATTCCTCCAAGTGGTAGATTCTCAGCCATCCGCCATACTCGACGGGTGGTGAGGCTCTTTTTGGGCGAGGGCTGGGGAGCGAGCCCTTAGGAGTTGACTTCATCGGCTAGAAAGATGCATTATACGTGGCGGGGGAGAGCCTCCCTCTGGCAAAAAACCAAAAAAGGAGAAGCCATCTTAAGAGCCTAGTCCGAAAGAACGATATGGCAGCCAACGATGTAGCCCCCCATGAATATGAAAGCCTTCGGCAAGCAGCCCGGCGGGTTCTCGAGAGGAATCGGCCGGAGGGAAGAAAATCGACCGTACCCGCTCTGACACAGTATCACCACCAGTGGAACTGGGATTCGGCCTTCATTGCGATTGGGCTCGCGTGCATAGATGTCCAACGGGCCAGGGAAGAAATCGAAGCCCTGCTCGATGGGCAATGGGGTGACGGGATGATCCCCCATATTATCTATGATCCTGACCCGGAGAGAGACAAGACCTATTTCCCAAATCGGAAACGGTGGGGGATCCACGTTGTCGATCCGGCGCAGGGGCCCCTGCCCGGAGTGGACACCTCCGGCATCACGCAACCTCCTCTTTTGGCGATCGCCGCCGAGTATACTCACAGAATGAGTGCAGATCGGAGAACCTCCCTTGAGTTCCTTGACAGAATCTATCCGAAATTGCTCAAGTATCATCAATACCTCATGAAGAATCGAGATCCACACGGGGACGGTTTGGTTTCCCTGATACATCCCTGGGAATCGGGTTTGGACAACTCCCCTCGGTGGCAATCCGCTCTCGATCGGATTGAAGTGAACCCGGATAGTCTGCCACCGTACGAGCGCTTGGACGACAGACTTGTAAGCAGTGAGCAGCGACCCACCTCCAAAGATTATGATCGTTACGTGTATCTCATTGAAGTTCTTAAGGCCTACAAATACAATCCGCAAGAACTGCTGAAGCACTGTCCTTTTCTGGTGCAAGATGTTCTCTTCAACGCGGTTTTGTATCGGGCGAACAAGGCGTTGGTTGAAATGGCGCACCAAATCGGTCGAACAACAGCCGAAATTGAAGACTGGATGGAGGGTACCCGAAATTCAGTTCATAACAATCTCTGGAGCAACCAACACGGCCGCTTTTTGGACTTCAATCTGCGTACGGGTGAGTTCATCAATGAGAACACGATAGCCACGTTCATACCCCTCTTTGCAGAGCTTGCATCACCCGAACAAGCTCAACACCTCGTGAGGGATCATCTGAGAAACCCCAAAGAGTACTGGCCCCATCCCGGTGTTCCGCAGTTTCTGTTGCCGACGACGAGCAAGGATAACCGGTTGTGGTCGCCCGTGCGATACTGGCGTGGACCCATCTGGGTGAACACGAATTGGATGGTAATCAAGGGCCTGGAGGCCTACGGCTATCAAGAGGAAGCGCTTCGCATTCGGCAGGACACCTTGCGATTGCTTCGCAATCCTATGCCGGGTGCAGGGCAGTGGCGGTTCTGGGAGTACTTCAACCCCCTCAATGGCAGTGTTTCTGGCATCGACAACTTCAGTTGGTCAGCAGCATTAGCCATCGAGCTAACTGAGATCTCTCAGTAGGCCTGACACGGTATGATTCGATGGGAGGGTAGACACAGTGAGAAGAGTCGCTATCGTGTGCGCTGCGATATCGATGCAATTGCACCCGCCCGGCTGGGGGATGGTTCTTTTCAGCCACGACCGCTTGCTTTGCGCAAGTTTCCCGGCACACGATAGCCCAGTGGTGCATATTTGACCCTACTCAAGGGCGTACAATACATGGACGAAAAAGCCATAAGTCATCGCCATCTCCCCTTCAAGTGCGGTCATCCCGACAGTGATGGGGTGGATCGATGGTTTGGGGAAAACACCTTTCAGAGTGACGAGTTCGCCGACCTCGAATGGCTGGCTGCTCTCAAACGGGAGCAACGCCTAACCATCAGCCTGGGACTGCCAACGCTCAACGAAGAGGAAACATTGGGCAATATCATCGAGACCGTCAAGGCGACGCTGATGGAAGATGTTCCCTTGTTGGATGAGATGGTGTTGTTTGATTCCGGCTCTGTGGACCGCACCCGTGAAATTGCCCTTGAGTTGGGTATTCCGGTCCACACTCACCAAGACATTCTGACCGGGTACGGTGGGTGTCATGGCAAAGGGGATGCTCTGTGGAAAAGCCTCTACACTCTCACTGGAGACATCGTCGCATGGATAGACACGGACATCAAGAACATTCACCCCCGTTTCGTTTATGGGATCCTGGGGCCCCTGCTGGACGACCGCCGCATCCAATACGTCAAAGGATTCTACCGGCGCCCCGTGGATCAGGGCGGTAGAATGATTGTCGATGGCGGCGGTCGCGTGACGGAACTGACGGTGCGGCCCCTCATCAACATGTTCTTCCCGGAACTCTCCGGACTGATTCAACCTCTTTCAGGCGAATATGCTGGACGCCGACAGGCCCTGGAGCGGCTTCCCTTTTTCACCGGCTATGGGGTAGAAACAGGACTACTCATCGATACCCTGAAAACATTCGGTCTCCAGGCCATTGCCCAGGTAGACTTGCTTGAGCGTATTCATCACAATCAACCCCTGTCCGCCCTTTCAAGAATGGCCTTTGCGATCATTCAGGTGATTATCCGCCGGTTGGAAGAACAAAACACAATCCTCCTGCTTGACGAAGTCAGCAATGCGATGAATCTGATTCGGCAAGAATTGGGTAATCCTTTCCTGGAGAGGGAGGAAATCTGCCAGTGGGAACGTCCACCGATGATCACCCTGCCCGAGTATCAGCAAAAGCATCGACCAGGCGTCAAGTCCTGCGCCGACAGGTGGTGAACGTCAATACTTGTGGGCATCCAGTCAAACACCATATCCTATGCGACCGACATCACGCCTGCCCTTTGACGATCTTCTGAAGCACAGCTGCTGGCTCACCATCCCGTGCTCCAAGCACCTGATGTTTCACCAAGGGCTAGGCTCTGTCAGGGCTGTCCCCTATCTGTCAACACCCAAATCCCGTAAGTAAGCCGTCATAACTGCGGATCAGGGCGACCTCTCCGCACCGCTTTTCAGGACGAGAATTCTGGCCATTCCCTTGAAAGAGTATGGCCTGCAGTCCGTGAGCCTGCGCGGCCAAGACGTCATTTTTCAAATCGTTTCCCACCACCAGAGCTTCAGCGGGCTCAAAGCCGAGATGCAGGAGTCCTGTCCTGACGAGACGAAAAAAATGAGGATTTGGCTTGCCGAACCCCAGACGAAAAGAGAGGAAGATCAGTCTAGAATCAAAGAACTCGTCCGGATCGATCCCTAGGGTGCGCCCGAGAATGGCCATAGTGTAAAACTGGGAATTGGAAACAATTCCCAGCACCACCCCAGCATTTTTGAGCGCCTTCAGGGCTTCCCCAGCCCCCGTAAACGCCCTGACCGGGTTGGCCAGCATTTCGCTATAGGCGGCCACCCTCCTGGGTTCAGTGACTGCAGGATCTCCCCCCACCCTGCTTATCAAATCCTTCCAGATGTGATCCACCTGGACCTCCGCCGGCACAATGCCCAGCGTCTCCATTTTCCTGTGCTCCGCACCAATGGCTTCAAAAAACCACTCATGCCATCGGAGTCCGGTCTCATGGGAAAACCCGAAACGTTCAGCCGTGGCAGTGAAACTGTCCGCATCAGAGGGCTGTGAAAAACCGTCTAGGCAACACCCGCCCATTGGACAAAGGAGGGTACCATAAACATCAAACAGAACTGCCCTGGGACGCGGCTCCAACAGAGCAACGTCTACGCTCGGCGTGGTTCGTGCTGGTGCCGGCACCGGAAACTCGGACAATACAGACGCCCAGGCTGTCATGGCCACTCCCCCATGAGAGGTCGATGATATTCTGGGGAAAAATAGACATTTAAGAGACGGTCACCGAGATCGGCAGGAGTTTCTTGCCGGCAGTTCAGGGTGAAGAGACCTTCGAACGCGGCCGCCAGCCGTTGCGCATGTGGCTGCAGGCCGAACCGCTCTTCCATCCGAGGCGAGAAATCCGGCGGAAACACAGCCGGCTCGGCACTCTTCGGGTTGAGGGATCTCAGAGTCTGTACAAATGACGTCTCCTCGAGACGCTCGGCAAGGACAACCTGCCTTTCGAGATCTAGAAAGCCGAAGTCAGCAATATCCCCTGAGAAAAGATCTTTCACCGTAGCCATAAAAGCTTCAATCCGCGACTGACTCACACCGAGGAATCGTCCCCATTTCCGCGCAAATCGCCGGCCCCCGATGGTCATTTCCTCTCTGGTTTGCCTGTCAACCGGGACCCATAGATGTTCATACAGTGATTGTACCGGAAATCCTGCTTCCACAAAATCCCCAGTAACCTCAGGAATATTTCTCCCCACCAAGGGTTTCCCTCGAGTCGGTCCCTCAAGGAACGCATAACCGAAGCCCTCCAAGAGGGAGGTGGTTACGAGGGCATCCGAGCCGAGGACAAGGTCGTCCAGGCTAATGGACCTGCCCACGAGATCGTGGCCGAAACCCACGACGGCGGCGTGATTGTGTCTCCTGAAAAGTCCCTTGACCCTTTCCGCATAGGGACGCTCGGGATCAGAATTTGCATCCAGGGTAACAAGCAGCTGGGGTGGATCGGTGGCGATGGCAGCCAGGAGAAGAGCCTCCACCACGTTCTTGCGACGGATGAGGCGAATCGGGAGGGTCCACCAGGGACGATGGGGTTCCCAGCGGTAGCCATGATCCCTTGCATAGCGATGCAAGAGAGGGAGAATGGCCTCTCTGGGTTTTTCCCTCTTGACAGGTCGAGATGGAATGGCATTGGGAAGGTAGAAAACCCGCTCCTTTGGCACACCGGCCCGTGCCAGCCTGCTGAAATCCGAAGAATTGAGGACAGCGTAGCCGACATTTTTCCAAGGAGGATAGATCTCCTCTATGCCACCGGTCCCCCAACATCGACGGAGGTGCAACAGGTTGTGAAGGCGACCGCATTCGGCAAAATCATGGATGTGGTAGAGAAATCGGTGCGGGGCGCCCCTGTCCGCCGCCTCTCTTGCCGCCTCCAGCAAACCGGCAGTGACCAAGGGATTCTTGCCAATCGTCGGGTTATGCGCCCAGTATAAGCAAGCTCCCTGTCCTTGTCCCATCAACCAAGCCGCTAGCGCAGAGGCTTCGCCCCAGAAGTTCTCCCGGCCAGGCCACACCTTGTCGCTGTAATCAAGTCTGGAATCCAACTGAATCGCAATCGGCACGCTCCACGGCTGTAGCGCAGCCTTGAAGTCCTCAAGACCATCCCTTCTGCCCACGAGCAGTTTTACTGAGCGACCGTCAAGCCAGCCAGATTGAGCGAGCCCGATGAGGCTCAGCTCAAGAGCTGACCGGACACCACCTGTCAGTAGGTGATAGTGGACAATGACAAGAGTTTCAGGCTCTGACACTCCCATGGCTGTCCCTCTCTATCTCAAGCCTACAGTATACTCCCCATCAGCTGGCACGTTCGTAAATGACCGAGTTCACCGGTCCGGCCCTGGGGAGGCGATCAGCCCTTTCTCAAGGGAGACCCCCAGCCTCATGAGCAGGCCGGCTTCCAGGTAATCGGCACGCCTCGCGGAATGGAATCCGTCTGATGTTCCATCTCCTTCAGAGACAGGAACAACGATTCTTCGATCCGTAGCGTCAGGACAAGAGAAACCTCCTTGCCGCACGTTTTCGCACGACCAAGGGTGACATTTTCGCTGAGTCAATTGGAGCACAGATCGCATCTAGCCAGCTGTCTTAAGCCTTCTCACTTCTGTTCCCGTGTTTTTCCTCCAGAGTGGCCTTGAGTTTCTCCCACCTTTCAGTAACCTTATTCGACCGCTTATATGTCAGGAAGATGCCAAAGGATACGAACAACAGAACAACAGTGCCCACAATGGAGGCAATCAGGTTAACCCTGTAAAAAATGAAAAAGAATGCGAGTGAGAGTACCGAGTAGATCGTGGCCGCAGTGGTCGTCTCCGAATGAATGACCAGCGGGTTGCCATAGGTTTTTCGATACGCTGAGAGAGCATATTCCCAGCAAATTTTGTTGTCGCCTATTTCAGGGGATGCAAAGACTTTCAGGAACTCGGCATTCCGGATAATCTTGTAACTGAGACTGGCCACGTACAGACTGGAGCTGAATAGAACCGCGAAGGCACAACCCAGCGAAATATCTCTGATACGCGCTGACTCAGCAAGAGCGATTAGGCCGAGGGCAAGAATCGTAGGCACAAGCGTTTGAACAACTCTCGCCTGGCACTGTCTCAGTTCGGTCTCAATCCTTTCACGATCGCTTTCATCTAGCGAGATCATCTGACTCATGACAATTGCCTCCTCATCTTCTCTCTCTCTCCTTCTCAATCTTCACCATTAACTTATCCTTGATAACGAATCAACCCCACAGGGGAAGTTAAGCGAACGACACAACTTCAAGGTATCCTCCGATTTCTCTCTCTACCATTTGAGTCCCCGACCCGTCCCCGTTGCCCACCGACCCGTCTCGTCATCAGATCTCGGTCTACGGTTGGAGTTCGTATCGGGGTGACCTCACCGTTGCCCAAGAGGCGGCTGTGACCCGTGACATCGGCACTGGGGAGAGGGATAAGCTGGTGTTGGAGCGACTCTGGTTCCATGAGATGTTCCTGAATGAAAGAGCGCGTGGGGAACCAATTCTCATGAGCTTTGTCCTTACGATTTATCATGTGCATGGGTCTAAGTAACGATGCAACAGGTTCCTTTATTTTCCACACCGACTGCCATGACAACAGGCCACGCAGAGCTTTCTTGATATTCTCCACGGGAGGCAGAGCGGCGTTTTCCAATGTTCGGTTGTAGGGGATAGGCACGTCCATGCCGGCAACCTTCTATCAGCGGCTACCCGTTCGAAGAGCGTGCCGAGGACTTGATAGAGGTGATCCGCGTCACGAAAAACAGGCATGAGTGAACCTCCTAACCCAATATGAGGCGTCTCAAAAGTCTCAAAGCGTGAAGCTCCCAGACCAAACCCCGGAGCATCTCGTTCAACCTCCAAACTCTCGCCTCCCCTTCGATGGGGGGAGGACTGGAGGAAGCTTCAATTAACCACAGGATTATGCTGCGAGGTTATTGAATGATAATAGCCGTTCACAGAATCAAAGAAGATGGATGAAGGCAAAAATGTAGGGGTTCGATTTATCGAACCCGTAAGGAAATCATCAAAGAGGAAAGAGATAAGGCTAAAAGGCTACGATTAT
>CAYGBW010000050.1:0-13980 GCA_964348185.1 uncultured Thermodesulfobacteriota bacterium
GTCGCTCTCCTCCGCAAGCCTGATCGCCTCCCAGAGATTCTCGGGAAGGGAGCCGATGCCCAGTTCATCCCTCTCCGTTTGGGTCATCTCGTAAACGTTTCGCTCCACCGGATCGGGGCATGGATAGTTCTTTTCGATTCCCTCCAGCCCCGCAGCCAGCATGATAGCAAAGGCCAGATAGGGGTTACAGGCCGGGTCAGGAGACCGGAACTCGACCCGTGTGGCTTCCTCTTTGTCGGGCTTGTACTGGGGAATACGGATCAGGTCTGACCGGTTCCGGAGGGCCCAGGACACATGAATGGGTGCCTCGAAGCCGGGGACCAACCGCTTGTAGGAGTTAACCCACTGGTTGGTGATCATCGTAATCTCCCGTGCATGACCGAGCAAGCCCCCAATGAACCGTTTCGCCACATCCGATAAACGGTACCGATCGTGGGGGTCGAAAAAGGCGTTCCGGTCTCCTTTAAACAGGGACATATGGGTGTGCATGCCACTGCCATTCTCGCCAAAAATCGGCTTTGGCATGAAGGTCGCGTAGACCCCATGATCGAGGGCAACCTGCTTCACCACAAGCCGATAGGTCATCACGATGTCGGCCATGGTCAGGGCATGGGTGTACCTCAGATCGATCTCATGCTGGCTCGGAGCCACTTCATGGTGGCTGTATTCGACGCCAATTCCCATCTTGTCGAGAATCAGGATGGTTTCCCTCCGGAGGTCGGTTGCCACATCGAGGGGGGTCAGGTCGAAATAGCCTCCCCTGTCAAGTCCAATGGGGGGACACTCCGCACTCTTGAAGTAAAAGTATTCAAGCTCGGGTCCCACATAGAAAACATAGCCCATCTGGGCAGCCCTGGTCAGAACCTTTTTCAGAACCCAACGGGGGTCCCCTGCGTACGGCTGGCCGGAGGGTTCCAAGACGTCACAAAACATCCGGGCAACCCGGTGTTTTTCTCCTCTCCACGGGAGAAGGCAGAAGGTATTGGGATCGGGCATGGCCACCATGTCGCTCTCATCGATCCGGGCAAACCCTTGAATCGAAGAACCATCGAACCCTCTCCCCTCCTCCATACTTTCCGCTAGCTCCTCATAGGTGATCGCAAAGCTCTTAAGGAAGCCTAGAATGTCGGAAAACCACAGCCGTATGAACTTCACGTCCTGATCCTTCGCTGTCTTCAGCACGAATTCTTTGTCTCTCTCCTCCATGGTGTCTTCCTCCTCTTATGGAGCGCCTCGAATACATCATAATTCTGCTTCCCGAACGGTTCGCAGGGAACTGTTCGATCCCTCCAGAGAGTCCCGTGGTGCCTTTCACCTGGGAAGACGGATTCGACATACCATCCCAATTCGAGCAATGGGTCAACCAGCCTCCCTCTCCGCCCTTCGTCATCGGTTACCAGCAGAATGACGTCCATGGACCCCTTGAGTGGGGTTTCGATGATTCTCGGACTCCCCGAGACTCCGGGCAGAATCTAAAAGGTAGCATCCCCTCTATGGCGCGTCAACAGCCCTCAATCATAAAAGAGAAGACATGAGAACAGAGACTCACCCTGAGGGGATTCTGTCGGTCTCAGGTTCACGCCCTTCCCTGAGTCTGGACATGTTGCGGAATCTATTGTAATATATCTGGAATACACAGCAATCCGAATATTCTGAGATCTTTGAGAAGAGGAAGGCCATGCAATTTCCTCAGCATCGAGCACGCCGGTTGAGGCAAAACCGGAATTTTCGGAACCTCGTCAGGGAAACCCATCTGAAACTGGATGACCTGATTCAACCGCTCTTTGTGTGTCCAGGAAGAGATATCAAGAACCCCATCTCGTCCATGCCGGGTAACTATCAGCTCTCTGTTGACTCCCTCATCGAAGAGGTGAAGGAGATTCGGGGCCTCGGGATTTCAGCCATCATTCTTTTCGGAATTCCAGAAAGAAAGGATGAGAAGGCAAGTGAAGCCTATGCACCCGATGGAATCGTTCAGCGGGCCATCCGGGCTATTAAGGAGACGACCCGAGATGTTCTCGTTGTGACCGATGTCTGTCTCTGCGAATACACCAGCCATGGACATTGCGGGCTCGTGGAAGGCAATGAGATTCTCAACGATCCCACGCTGGAACTCCTGTCCAAAATGGCCCTATCCCACGCAGAGGCTGGCGCGGACATGGTTGCCCCGTCTGATATGATGGATGCCCGGGTGGGGGCCATTCGCCAGACCCTTGATGATAAGGGATTCACGCAAATCCCGATCATGGCCTATTCGGCAAAGTTTGCATCGGCTTTTTACGGCCCTTTCAGAGAGGCAGCCGAATCGCCTCCCCAGTTCGGTGACCGAAAGTCCTACCAGATGGACCCAGGAAACCTCCGGGAGGCACTTAGAGAGGTGGCCCTCGATATCGATGAAGGTGCGGACATCGTCATGGTGAAGCCGGCTCTTTCTTATCTGGATATCATTTCCGCAGTAAGAGACGCCTTCGAGGTTCCCGTGGCCGCTTACAGTGTAAGCGGCGAGTTCGCCATGATCAAAGCCGCCGACCGGTTGGGCTGGATCAACGGTCATGAAGCGATGAGGGAAGCCCTCCTCAGTATTAAACGGGCCGGTGCAGATATCATCCTCACTTATTATGCCAAAGAATTGGCGCAGATCCTAAAGGGAAGCGTTTGATGAACGAACTGCGAATGATTGCCTGGGAGATTACCCGGCAGTGCAATCTTTCTTGCATCCATTGTCGGGCTTCAGCGCAAGAGGGACCCTATTCGGGAGAGTTGAACACCGCCGAATGTCTCAGACTGTTGGATGACATTGCCTCGTTCAGCAAGCCCGTGATTATTCTGACAGGGGGAGAGCCCCTCCTACGGAAAGACATCTTTGAGGTCGCTCGTCATGGAAGTGACAAGGGACTCCGATTGGTTATGGCAGTCAATGGAACCCTGGTGGACGAAAAAATCGCCCGGAAAATGCAGGATGCCGGTATTCAGCGGATGAGTGTGAGCATTGATGGAGCCACCGCGGAAAGTCATGACCATTTCAGACAGGTCCAGGGTGCTTTTGAGGGCGCCCTTCGAGGCATTCGGCTGGCCAAGAAAGTGGGGCTTGAATTTCAGATCAACACGACGATCACCCGTCAGAACAGTCATGAACTGCCTGCCATTCTCGACCTGGCCATCGATCTTGGAGCCGCAGCCCATCATGTGTTTCTCCTGGTCCCCACTGGAAGAGGGAAGGAACTCAAGGACCAGCAGGTAACCGCCCAGGAGTATGAAGATATTCTCACATGGTTCTACGATCAGAAGGAGGGGAGTCCTCTCCATCTTAAAGCCACCTGTGCTCCTCAGTTTTACAGGATCCTCCGGCAAAAGGCCAGGAAGGCGGGCAAGAATGTGACGTATCAGAACTTTGGCCTCGATGCGACCACACGGGGATGTCTGGGGGGCATTTCCTTCTGCTTTATCTCCCACCTCGGACAGGTTCAGCCGTGCGGGTACCTAGAACTCGATTGCGGGAATATTCGAGAGAATACCCTTGAGGAAATCTGGGCGAAATCTCGCATTTTTGGTGACCTTCGGGATTTCAACACCTACGAGGGACGCTGCGGGCTGTGCGAATATCGCAAGGTTTGCGGGGGGTGTCGAGCAAGGGCCTTTGAACTGTCAGGAGATTATCTCGGCGAAGAGCCCTTTTGCGCTTACGAACCCCGGTGCTCATAAGGGACATGGAAAGACGGCCAAGCCGATTTGGCATTCGGTTCAGATTCATTCTCACTATATCGACGCTGATCGTTCTGGCATGCCTGACCCTCAGCGTCTTTTTCATCGGTCATCAAAGACGCGTGGCGAAGGCAGTTTTGGCTAGCCAGGGAATGAGTCTCGCGAGAGATCTGGCCAGAGAGGCATGTATGGCGGATTCCGTTACCAGCCCGGAACACCTCGACCTCATGCTCAATCGACTCCTACAGAGAGAGCATGTGGTGTTCTGTGCCATAAAGGACAGTCAGGGCCAGACCCTGGCCGAGGCAAGAAGCAGAGAGTACCCGCTTGACCCTGACCGGGTTGTTACATTTGCCCATCCTATTTCAGCCCCCGGGACAAATCCGTCCGATCTGAGTGCACCCATGAGAACCGCATGGATAGGCCTGTCTAGCTTCCACTGGACAGAGAGGATCGCGTCCCTGACCAGGGATGCCTCAGTTTTGGCCCTCCTCATTGTGGCCCTTGGCGTTGTTGCGACTCTGCTTGTTGTGCGAATCACGATCAAACCGATCCGAATGCTTGTGGATGCGATGCAGAAGATTGCGAGAGGAGAACTGGAAGATCCCGTCGAGATCGGGTCGAGCGGTGAAATCAGGGATCTGTCCGAGGCCCTAAACGAGATGGCTGACAGCCTGCAACGATCCCGGTCTCAGCTGGAAGAGTATAGTAAGACCCTGGAAAAGAAAGTGGAGCAGAGAACAGAAGAGTTGGAGAAGCGGGTAAAGGAGATCTCTGACTCACGAATGGCAACGCTCAACATTCTGGAGGATGTCAAGGAAGCGAAGATCGAATTGGAGCGGGTCAACAGAGAGCTTCTTGAACTCGATGAATTGAAGTCGAAGTTTATCGGCACCCTTTCTCATGAACTCAAAACCCCTTTCACGGCCATCAAGGCTAACATAGACTTTATTCTCAGTGGTAAGGAAGGCGAAGTGCCTGAAAACCTGAACCAGTATCTCCTGACCGTCCAGAGAAACACCAACCGAGTTCAAAAGATCATGGAGGATTTCCTCAATGTTGCTCAGATCCGGTCCGGGGGGAGGCGCCTCGAACTGGAGGAGGTCACACTGGGGAGCGCCGTCCGGGAGTATCTGGCAGAAATGGGTCCCCTGGATAAGAAGTTTGTCGTCAAAGTCGACATCCCCAACAATATTTCGGTCTTTGCCGACCGGAATCGGCTTCATGACGTTTATGTCAATCTTTTGTCAAACGCGTTGAAATTCTCGCCCGAGGGAGGGGAAATCCGGATCAGCGCGCGCCCCTATAACGGCGAGATCCTCTCGGAAGTCTCAGATCAGGGTGTAGGGATTCCCACGGACAAATTGGAGGGTATCTTTGATGAGTTCTTTCAAATCGATCGTAAGAGATTCGGGGGGACAGGTTTGGGGCTCTTCATTGTAAAAGGAATCATCCAAGAACACGGTGGCAGGATCTGGGTCGATTCCCGGCTCGAAAAGGGAAGCACCTTCTTCTTCACCCTACCTGCAAACAAGGACTCTAGAAATGGACCGATCGGAAAACCGAGTGAGGGTTCTGATCGTTGACGACGTTCCCGACACGGTCGAGATCATCAAGAAGCTTCTCGAGTATGAGGGCTACGAAGTGCTGACCGCCTACACAGGGGAGACGGGTGTCGACATCGCCCTGAAAGAGGACTTGGACGTTGTTGTGATGGATATCAACCTCCCGGGAATTGACGGCAATGAGGCGCTCAGGCAGATCCATGCCAAGAACCCCGATCAAGCCGTTATTATCCTGACAGCATATGCCACCGTCGACAACGCCATCCTCGCTCTAAAGGAGGGGGCGATTGACTTCATCCGAAAACCATTTGAAAACGACCACTTGGTTTATGTGATCCAAAAATGTGTCGAGAAAACCAAAATCATTCGAGAGAAACAGCGACTCGAAGAGGAGATCAGACGGCTGTCCGTCACCGACGATCTGACCGGGCTATACAACCACCGTCATTTTTTTAACACCCTTGACGCAGAGCTGACCCGCGCAAAACGACAGAAACACAAACTTGCGCTCCTCATGTTCGACCTGGACAATTTCAAGGAATATAATGACATCTATGGCCATTTGGAGGGGGACAAAGTCCTTATGAAAATCGGTGGGATTGTCTCCCACTGTATCCGAAACAACGTCGACACGGGGTATCGTTATGGGGGCGATGAATTTGCCGTTATCTTGATCGGTGTCGACTTGAACAAAGCGTTGGATATTGCCGAAAGGCTTCGTCTCATGATAGAAAAAGCAGAGTTAGGAACGGTTACCGTGAGTATCGGCCTCGCAGAATATATGGAGGACATGGATCCAGAGGCTTTTGTCAAAGCGGCCGACGACGCACTGTATGTGGCCAAGAGTTCAGGGGGCAATAGAGTTCAGACCATTGACTCCAGCCTTTAAACCGAGAAGACCCGCACAAACCACCAGGGTCAACCGGCGAGAGACATCCCATGGGAAAACCCACGCTCTTCCTGATTGACGGGAGTTCCTATATTTTCAGGGCATTTTTCGCTCTCCCTCCCCTGTCAAACTCAAAAGGAACCCCGACCAACGCCACCTTGGGCTTCACCAACATGTTGCTCAAGGTTATCAAGGAATTCAGCCCACAGCTGCTGGCCGTTGTGTTCGATGCCCGGGGTCCCTCTTTCAGGAATGAGGTCTACACAGCATACAAGGCCAATCGGCCGGCCATGCCAGACCGTCTGGCTCTTCAGATTCCCTATATCAAGAGGATCGTTGAGGGACTCGACATCACCCTCCTGGAAAAGGAGGGATATGAGGCCGACGATGTGATCGGAACCATTGCCCAGGAGGCTGTGCGCCAGGGCCACCCTGTGCGGATTATCACGGGAGACAAGGACATCTTCCAGTTGATCAGCGAAGAGATTACCACGATCGATACGATGAAGAATAAGTCCCTCGGAGTCAATGAGGTAAAGGACCGATTCGGTGTCGAGCCGAAACAGCTGGTGGATTTACTCGCTCTTGCAGGGGACACCATTGACAATATTCCCGGAGTCCCAGGAATCGGCCCCAAGACCGCCGCATCACTCATTCAGGAATTTGGTTCTCTGGAGAATCTCCTGGAGAATCTCCAAAGGGTATCCAAGGCCACGATCAGGGAAAAGCTTATGACCTTTGCCGATCAGGCTCGGTTGAGCAGGCAGCTCGCAACGATCGATACCCAGGTGCCCCTCGACTATCACCTGCCCGATTTTTCTTTCTCGGGTGAAACCAAAAAGACCCTGAAGGAGGTCTTTAAAGAACTCGAATTCACAAAGCTCCTGCGTGAGTTGCCCACCTCAGAGAAACCCGAAGCGAGGTATGAGACCATCCTGACCGAGGAAGGTCTTGACCACCTTCTGGCCCAGATAGAATCCCGCAGAGCCTTTGCGATCTCTGTAGAGCCGCTCGAACGGTCTCCCATGGAGGGGTCCATGATCGGCATGGCCATTTCTCTCGAACCCTACCAGGCCTGGTATGTTCCTCTATCCTTAGATTCATCGGACCGGTCCCCTTCTCTATCCAAGGGTCTGGTCCTCGAAAAACTCAAAACCTATCTTGAAAACCCTTCCGTCAAGAAATCAGGATACGACATCAAGCGGTCTTACACCCTCCTTAAACGGGAGGGACTTGGGGTTGCGGGATGGGAAACCGACGCCATGGTTGCCTCATACCTTCTCAATCCAACCCGCCATGACCATGGCCTTGCCACCCTTGCCGAAGAATACCTCGACCGGCGAATGGTTTCGAGAAGGGAAGTCATCAATCGGGGAGAGAGCACCCTCTTTCCCGAAGATCTTGCCCCTGAACGGATGACCCGAATCGCCTGTGAGGCCAGCGACGTCAGCCTTCAGCTCTCCCGATTGCTCTATCCGAAGATGGAGGAGGAAGGATTCGTCGACCTCTACCGGAAAATGGAACTTCCTCTGGTCTTTGTCCTTGCAGAGATGGAGATGAACGGTGTCAAGGTGGATCTCTCCCTCTTGGAGCAACTCTCAGGGGAGTTTGAGGTCAGTCTGAACCATCTGACCCAAGAGATCCATGACCTTGCCGGGGAGTCCTTCAATATCAATTCACCCAAACAGTTGGGGGACATTCTTTTCAAGAAACTGAAACTCCCTCCCATCAAGAAAACCAAGACGAGTTTCTCCACGGATGAGGAAGTCCTGACAAAACTCGCGGTAACCCACCCCTTGCCGGCCAAAATCATTCAGTTCAGGGGGCTTTCTAAGCTCAAATCGACCTATGTGGATGTCCTCCCTGCCCTGGTGAACCGGGAGACCGGACGAATTCACACATCCTTCAACCAGACCGTGACCGCCACGGGAAGGCTCTCTAGTCGCGACCCCAATCTTCAGAATATTCCCATTCGCACCGAAGAGGGCAGAAGGATAAGAGATGCGTTCATCCCTGAAGAAGGGTGGTCCATCCTTTCGGCGGATTATGCTCAGATTGAGCTGAGAATCCTCGCCCACATCTCCAGGGATTCGACTTTGACCGCTGCCTTTCAAAAGGGAGAGGATGTTCACACGAGGACAGGGGCAGAGATCTTTGGCGTCCCTCCCGAGAGGGTTGATGAGTTGATGCGGCGGGAGGCCAAGGTCATCAATTTTGGTGTCATTTACGGAATGAGCGCTTTTGGTCTGGCCAAAGAGCTAGGCGTCGATACAAAAGTGGCTCAGGCCTACATTGAAGAGTACTTTCTCAAGCACAGCGGCGTGAGATCTTACATCGATCAGATTATCCAGGAGGCACGCGAGAAAGGCTACGTCACCACCCTGTTCAATAGGAGGCGTTACCTTCCAGAGATCAACAGCGCCAACCGACCGGTGCGTCAATTTGCCGAGAGGACAGCCATTAATACCCCCATTCAAGGGACTGCCGCTGACCTGATCAAAATGGCCATGATTCCCATCCATGAGAGGCTCCACAAGGAAGGATTCTCCACCCGAATGATCCTCCAGGTTCACGATGAACTGGTCTTTGAGGGACCAGACCATGAACTCGAACCGGTGACCGGGCTGATTCGCGAAGAGATGGAAGGGGTTATGGAGCTATCCGTCCCATTGAAGGTTGCGATCACCTGGGGAAAAACCTGGGGAGAGGCCCACGCATAGCTGTCGAGCCGACAGATTCCCCTTTCTGATTCCCCTGGCTCCTTGATCGATCTCGAGAACCGAGACTACGAATCAGGGTGTCCATGGGAAAGTCAGGCTGATAGGGCACAATAGCGATATGGATCCCCGGCTTTTTTCCCACGGCCCTCAGAACCTTTTCCGTCTCCTCCGGGGGGAGGAGCCTTGAGTTCCTCCAGTCAACGACCTGGACCTTTACGAGCACTCTTGCCGGGTCTTCCGCCATGTCTACAGCCCTTTCCGTGAGCCGAGCTATCTCGTTCAGCGTCTCTTCCAGGGTGAGACCGAGTTCGTCCTGCATCTGTCTGTGGTAGGCCATGATCGAAAAATAGTCAAACGGTAATTCCCGGGCGCCCTGAAGACTCTGAGAATACCAGGCCATGCCCTTTTCGGGATCCAAGACAGACTCATAGTAGACGTTAAGGGCAAACTGCAGGTTCGGTCTTACCTTCCTGGCGGCCTCCATGAGCCTCTGGGCCAGATCAAGTAGCTTCCGGTTCTTCCACCAGGCCCAGGTCCAAAAGCGGTCCGTATAATAGGAAACCACGATTCTGCCATGATCGTCTCTTGAAACCCCACCATAGAAAAGGGACGGATCGGGCAAATACCCATGGTCCTGAGCGAAGAGCTGTCTGGCCTCGGGACTGAACCCTTCGTTGCGCCTCAGAATGAGGTCATCCTGGAAAAGGATTCCGTCGATGGGATATCGGGCCAGATCGGAATACAACCCTTCAAGGCGTGCAATAGCCTCCTGACGAAACAGGTTGAACCCCCTGGCTGCCACCGTGGCATTTCTCTCAAAATCATAGACAACCGTTCGAAGCCCTTCCTGCTCCTCAAAACCGTAGTTGGCGTGGCGCGTGGTCATCCAGGCGAACACCCTCAGTCCGTGTCGATGGGCAAGCCTTGCCACTGGACCCAGGACATCATCCACCACAGGCGCATACCGGCTCTGAAAATACACACCCGAGGGAGACTTGGGGTTGGCAAAGCCGTAGTACCTGTCCCCCCCATTGTGAAATACCCGTACAATTAGCGTATTGACTCCTGCCTGAGCCAATTGGTCGATTCTCTCCTCGACATCTTTCAGGTTCTCGCAGTAGAAAAGGCTGACCTGTGTGGCCACGATGGTCCTGGTGTCTGAAATCGGTGATGGCCGAAAACCCCCGGAAGAGGGGGCTTTTGGCTGAAAGGTCTCTCGGCGCTTACCAGACACTCCTTCTGACCAGACCTGGCCAGCCGTCATGATGAGAACCGTGCATACAAGAAGAAAGACGTTTCTCCATCGATCCATCAGATGGATTCCCCCCTCCAATGGCCTGGATTCACAGAGACCTCTGAAAAAGGTCGCTCTTCGCTGCTCAAGATTTTTTCTCGACGATTCTAGAGCTCGGCTTCGCTGACGCCCGTTCGTTTGGTTGAATTTCAGAGACTCAGAACAAAACCTTCATGGTCTCTTCTACCGATCTCACCCCGATGAGCTCCATCCCCTTCATCGGGCTGATCTTTTCCAGGTTGGCCTTTGGCAGGACGCATCGCTGAAACCCCATCTTGGCCGACTCCCGGATTCTCGACTCTGAGTGCGCCACCGCCCTCACCTCTCCGGTGAGGCCCACCTCTCCAAAGGCAACAGTTTTGTCCGCCACGGGTCTGTCCAAAAAGCTCGACACAATCGAGCACACCATACCCAGGTCCACAGCCGGCTCGTTCACCTTGATTCCCCCAGCCACATTGAGGAAGATATCCTGGTCAAAAAGGTTGAGACCCACCTTTTTCTCGAGCACAGCCACCAGAATGGCAACCCGATGATAATCCACGCCCATGGTTGTCCGTCTCGGCACAGCCAGAAAACTCTTCGTTACCAAACCCTGGAGTTCGACAAGGACGGGACGCGTCCCTTCCATGCTGGGCACCACGACAGAGCCCGAAGTGCCGGAAGGTCTTTCCGACAGAAAGATCTCGGAAGGGCTCTGAACCTCTTCCAGGCCCCGGTCTTTCATTTCAAAAACGCCGATCTCGTTGGTCGAGCCGAACCGGTTCTTGACCGCCCTGAGGATTCGGTAGGGATGCCCTCCGTCTCCCTCAAAATAGAGCACCGTATCGACCATGTGTTCCAAAACCCTGGGACCCGCAATGGCTCCCTCTTTGGTCACGTGACCGATAAGGAGGACCGGAAGGCCGGTGGATTTCGCGACCCCTATGACGCGGTTCGATGTCTCCCGAACCTGGCTGATACTACCCGGGGCGGACTGGAGGTCTGGGGCAAAGACCGTCTGGATCGAATCGATGACAACCACACGGGGTCCTACGTCCTGGATGCTCTGAAGAACCCGGTCCATGGCCGTCTCACACAGAACGAGGAGATCGGAGGCCTTCACCCCCAGCCGTTCGGCTCTCATCTTGGTCTGTTTGGCCGACTCCTCCCCAGAGACATAGAGAACCTTCAGACCTTGACGGGCCAGGCCATTGAGAACCTGGAGAACCAGAGTCGACTTGCCGATCCCCGGGTCTCCTCCAACCAGGATCACCGATCCTAAGACCATTCCACCCCCCAGGACCCGATCGAACTCCTCAATGCCGCATCGCAGGCGCTCCCTGCCATCCACCTGGATGTCGGTAATGGGGCAAGCCGCCTCACCCGTGCCGGGGCCAACCGATTCCCTCCTCATCCCGGTGTCACGAGAAATCTGTTCTTCTGTCAGACTATTCCACTCGCCACAGTCCGGACACTTCCCCAGCCACTTAGGGGACTGAAACCCGCAGGATTGACAGACATAAACGGTCTTGGCCTTGGTCATGACACTCCTCACTCCTGAGGATTACTGATAGCATATCCTCCCGAAAAATGTCAGGCCTAATCTTCAGATTGTCTGAGGGAGCCGAAACCCCTACAACGAGTCCAAGGGACTTTGCACGCCCATTCCACCCTTGTTGATCACGTGAGTATAAATCATCGTGGTCGACACATCCTAGTGTCCGAGAAGCTCCTGTACCGTGCGAATGTCATAACCACCTTCGAGCAGATGCGTGGCGAAGCTGTGGCGGAAGGTATGGGGGCTGATGGGTTTTGTGAGGCCAGCTGTCCGTGAGGCTTTCTGGACTGCCCGCTGGAGTCCGCTTTCGTGAATGTGATGCCGCCGCCTTTTGCCGGTCCGCGGGTCTTCGGAGATGCGGCTGGAGGGAAAAACATACTGCCAACCCCACTGTCTCCCGCATTGGGGTACTTCCTCGTCAGGGCATAGGGGAGGTAGACCCCCTCCAGGGCATTCTGAAGATCCTGCTCGTGCGTGATCTTCACACGAGCCAGATGCTCCCTAAGTAGCGGTTTCACACTCTCCGGTAGCATCGTGGCCCTGTCCTTCATTCCCTTGCCGTCTCTCACAATCAGCTGATCGCGCTCAAGATCGATATCTTTGACGCGTAAACGGACACACTCCATGAGCCTCAGTCCGCAGCCATAGAGCAGCTTCGCCATGAGTTGATACGTGGCTGACATAGCGTCGAGCACCCGGGCCACTTCATCTTTGGTCATCACCGTTGGAAGCCGATCCGGCGTCTTGGCCCGCTCGGTCTCTCCTAACTTGCCGACCTCAATCCCGAGAACCTGCCTGTACAGAAACACAATAGCATTGAGCGCCTGGTTCTGGGTGCTGGCAGCAACACGCCCCTTAGTGGCTAGATACGAGAGGTACTCGGAAATCTCCTTCTCACGGAGGTACCTGGGGTGGCGTTTTTTGTGGAACAGAATATACCTGGTGATCCACCGGACATACGCCTGTTCAGTTCGAATCGAGTAGTGCTTCTTTCGGATGACGTCCCTCACCTGATCGAGCAGCCTCATGAGCCAAATCCCCTTTTCAGTGTTTTCCGCTCCAATATGGAAATCGAATTTGACAAACATACCGTAATTGTTTAACCTTCCGCAAGAGGCGGCCCCGTCTTGCGGCCAAAAAAGGCCGCATTTAGGCAGTATAATCCAATGTTAGAAACGCCAAAATTTCGACAATGAGAAAGAATGGATAGTCTTCAGAGATAGCCATAGAATTCGTTTGTGCCTTGCCACGTTGACTTGAACAGAAATAGAAATGGAATTCGTGTGAAATCACGTAGTCAAAAAAAACCGGGAAAAAGAGATCGACATTTTTTGAACAGTGACGGCATGGTAGCGTGTAATCCTCGAGATCGCGAAGCTGCTCATAGGGCTGAGGTCGAGGGAATTGCGACTGATGATCCGGAAGCTGTTACGTGCAAAAAATGTTGGCTTGTAATCGGAAGAATTGGCGCATTAAGGAAAAAAAGAGAGCAAAATAACCGCAAAAATTTCTAACAACACCATGCACGTCGACCGGCAGGACCGCGGCGGTTCTTGATGTGGCCAAAAGTTAACAGATAGGCGCCCTTCGAACGTGTTGCCATTAATCCCTGCCGGCGAGTGATGGTGAGCGATGGGACGGACCGCTCGCGACGGGGAGGAAACAGAACCGGGGCACTGGGCATCGGGGTCTGTGATAGATCAGCGTGTCTTGAACCACAAGCGATGTCGCTTGCTTGCTCTTCGGGCATCCGTCCTATCGGGGCGCGGGATTCTCCATCCCTCCTTCTGGCGTCGCTCGCGCTCCGCCTATCCCGGGATCGAGTCTGACACCGCTCCCCTGAGGGTCGCAGTGATTTCTCTCTTGGGTGAAATTCTCATGAGCCTCATGGGACGTCCGATGGTTCTTCGATCACTGGTAAAGGGACTACACGTGTATCATCTCGAAGATGATTATCGCTCTCTCGTGAGTGAGCAGATGCGATATCGAGGATACCTACGGTCATTTCTTTCGACGCTTCGATGTTGCGCTTTTAAGGATGCATCTGAGGATTATCGAATCATCGGAAGTTTAGAGCTTCCGGTCTTAATGATCTTAGGTTCGGAAGATCCGTTTATCAAATCAGCAACGCGCGAAAGAATTGGCGAGCTTATCCCAAGACTCCAGTATAAAGAGATCCTAGACACAGGGCATATACCGCATTTTGAGCGGCCGGAGGAAGTAAGCCGCTTGTTAATTCATTTCATCTCTTCTGCTTCGTGGTAATTCGGCCT
>CAYGBW010000051.1:0-12001 GCA_964348185.1 uncultured Thermodesulfobacteriota bacterium
ACTCATGAAGATCTCGGCCATCGTTCTGGCTGCCGGACAGTCAAAAAGAATGGGATTTAATAAGCTTCTTCTCGATATGGGGGGGCAGACCCTGGTTGAGCGGATTGTGGAGGTGCTCCTTCGTTCGAAGGTCGATGAGGTCCTTGTTGTGGCGGGATTTGAATGGGAAAGAGTACGAGACTGTCTGCGGGGAAAGGATGTCCAGGTGGTCCGTAATCGCCAATACCGGGAGGGTATGGCAGCCTCGATTCGGGCGGGGTTGAGACACATCGATCAGGGTTCTAAAGGGGTCCTCATTGTCCTGGCCGATCATCCTTTCATGGAGGCGGCTACGATTGACCAGCTCGTCGATGCCTACGGGAAGAGCTCGAAGGGGATTGTCTGTCCGACCTATGCGGGGGAAAGGGGACACCCGGTGATCTTTGATCTGGAGAAGTATGGTAAACCCCTCTCCCTCCTGAGAGGAGACGTCGGAGGAAGATCCGTGATTGAGGCCCATGGAGACGACCTTCTCGAGCTTGCCGTTGACTCACCCGGCGTAATCAGGGATATTGACGTGTGGGAGGATTACGAAGCGTCCAGGAGGCTTATGGCCCATGAGTGGGACGGAAACAAGGGAAGTCGCTAAGCTCAGCGAATTGGTGGTGCTCATCCGGGGTGCCGGAGAAATGGCCTCGGGCGTGGCTCACAGGTTGCGACGTGCCCACTTTCATGTGTGCATGACCGAGATGCCCAATCCTTTGGCCATCCGCCGCGAGGTGTCCTTTTGTGAGGCTGTCCATGATGGCACGAAGACCGTGGAGGGGGTAACGGCAAAACGAGTACTCGATGTGGAAGCTATCAGGCCCACCTGGGAGGAGGGCAAAATCGCTTTGCTCGTGGACCCCGAGGCAGTGATCAAGGAGTTTCTCAAGCCCCACGTCGTGGTCGATGCCATTCTGGCCAAAAAAAACCTGAGTACGGAGATTTCCGATGCACCCCTCGTCATCGGTCTCGGCCCCGGTTTCATTGCGGGAAAAGACGTTCATCTCGTCATCGAAACAAATCGGGGGCACAATCTGGGAAGGCTGATCTGGGAAGGAGCTGCTGAACCGGACACAGGGATTCCGGGAAATATCGGCGGTTACACAGCAGAAAGGGTACTCAGAGCTCCGGAAACGGGCCGGTTCGAAGCGCTGAAAAAGATCGGGGATCTTGTTGAGGAGAACGAGAGGGTCGCAGTCGTTAAGGGCGTGTCCATGAGATCGACCATTTCGGGGGTCATTCGGGGGATTCTTCGGGACGGAACGGAAGTTCAAAAAGGCATGAAGTCCGGAGATATAGACCCCAGGGGGAAGGTTGAGGCGTGCCTCACCATTTCTGACAAGTCCCGGGCCATTGGTGGATCCGTTCTCGAAGGGATCATGGTCACATTCAATCGTTGATTGCCGGCAATGAGAACCTGGGTTCTATCCATCATCGACGATCCAGTTTCCTTTGATCTGAAATCCGAAGTCCGATGGAAAGCAAAGCCTTCCGTGAGTCTTTAGCGTATCTTTACGGCCTCCAGCGGTTCGGCATGATCTTTGGCCTCTCCCAAGTGGAAAACATCGTTCGCACCCTCGGAAATCCCGAGAGAGAACTGAAGGTGATCCATATCGGGGGGACGAATGGCAAGGGTTCCACGGCTGCCATGGCGGCCTCCATGCTTCGGGAGAGCGGGTACCGGGTGGGGCTGTACACCTCCCCCCACATCCTGTCCTTTACCGAGAGGATTCAGATCAACGGTCAGAGCATCACCGAGGCTAAGGTGGCCAGACTCACGGCCAGAATCAGGAAACGGGTCGAAGAAGAGGGAATTCCGCAGCATTTCACTTTTTTCGATTTCACAACGGCCATGGCTTTTCTCTTTTTTGCCGTGTCAAATGTTGATTTGGCCGTTATCGAAGTTGGGCTCGGGGGGAGGTTGGATTCGACCAACATCGTAACCCCTCTGGTCACGGTGATCACCAACGTTTCTCGGGAACATCGAGATGTCTTGGGCGATAGCCTGGGAGAAATTGTCAGGGAAAAGGCCGGGATCATCAAACAAGGGGTACCCCTGGTAACCGGTGTCACACAGGAGGAGGCATTCCAGGAAGTGGAGAGAATCTGTCTGGAGAAGGAGGCGCCCCTATACTGGATGGGCAGAGATTTTCGGAGTGAAAAGGAGGGGCTCAGGCTTTTCCGTTTTAGAGGAAGGCGTTGGGCCCTCTCGGGTCTGAGGGTCAACCTCGTGGGGACCCATCAGATCGAGAACGCCACGATGGCTGTCAAAACCCTGGAGACCGCTGAAGAACTGGGTTTCCCCGTGACCCGAAAGGCAATCTACCGGGGCTTGGAACGGGTCGAGTGGCCCGGTCGCCTCGAGGTCATTCGGGAAAGGCCTCGGGTGGTTCTGGATGGCGCGCATAATCCAGCGGGAGCCCAGGCCTTGGGCGAGGCCCTGGCCCAGAATTTTTCTTATGATCGATGCTATTTTCTTCTCGGGATTATGATGGACAAGGAAGTGGAAAGGATCGTATCGATTCTTGCCCCCCTTTCACATGAGACCGTGCTCTGCAGGCCCAGGCAAGATCGAGCTGCGCCACCGGATCGCCTTCTGAGAGCCCTGGAAGCTGTCGGAGGAAAGGGAAGGGTGATTCCGGATGTGGGCGAAGGGCTCGATGCTCTTCTTTCCAGGGCAGGTAGCAATGATTTGATTTGTGTGACCGGGTCATTCTACACCATCGGAGAGGCGAAGGCCCATCTGTTGGAAGGCTGATGGAATGAGGCAGCTGGGTGGGATAAAAGGGAACCGAGAGCCCGAAGATGATCGGAAGATCCTGCCTGATATGGATAGCACTGGCGCTTTTTACGCTCTCCCCCAGTCTTTCCAGGGGAGCGGTCAGGGATCAACAAATCACCCCTCCCGAGGGGCCGATCGAAATCGAGGCTGACCAGGTGATTTATCAGCGAGAGGAGAATATCTACCAGGCCCGGGGGAATGTCGAGATCAGGATGGGAGAGGTTCGACTCACAGCCGATGAGGTTGACTATTACCCGGATACACAGATTGCAGAAGCAAGAGGGCGGGTCGAACTGACAGATGGATTGGATGTGCTTCAATGCGAGACAATGCGGGTCAACTTGGAGACTCAAAAAGGGGTCGTCGAAGATGCCCGGCTCATCACCCGGGAGAATTTTCGGATCACGGGGAAACGGGTTGAGAAACTCGGGCCGAAGACCTATCGGATCCATGACGGGAGCTTCACCACATGCGGCGGGGACACCCCGGACTGGCGCTTCAAGGCGAAGCGGGTCGATGTGACGATCGAAGGGTATGCAGTTGCCCGAAGTTCGACCTTTGAAGTCAAAGGGGTGCCGGTGGCATATCTGCCCATAGGGGTATATCCTGTCAAAACCGAAAGGCAGACGGGTTTTCTCATTCCTGATTTCGGGTATTCGAGTGAATTCGGAGGGGAGGTGAATCTTCCCTTTTTCTGGGCCATCGACCAGGACAAAGACGCGACATTCTATCTCAGGTGGCTGGGAGACCGGGGCCTGAAGGGGGGGGTCGAGTTCCGTTATGCCCTGGCCAGAAAGACCGAAGGGCAGGCCAATTTCTATTATATCGACGACCAGGAGAGAGAGGAGGAGCGCTGGGCCTTTTTCCTCCGTCACGACCAGCCCCAGCTGCCCGGCGGTTTCTATGTCAAGGGGGATGTGAACCTTGTGAGTGACAATGACTACCCCTTTGACTTTGAGGAGGATTTTCCAGAGGATTCTGCATCCCCAACACTGACCGATGTCAGAACAGCCCGCCAACTGGAGTCCACCCTTTTCGGGGGGAGGCCGTGGCCCCAGTACAACCTGCTGGGAGAGCTCTCCTACATCGACGATCTCACCGTCGAAGACAACGATGAAACCCTCCAGCGACTCCCTGAGATAAGCCTGGCCGCCTTTGACCAATCCCTCTGGAACACCCCTCTCTATGGCGGAGGCGAATTCTCTTACATCTACTTCTGGAGAGAGGAGGGGGTCAAGGGGAGCCGCCTCGATCTTTTTCCTCAAATATCCCTACCCCTCCAACCCCTGGGGTGGCTGAAGTTCTTTCCCCTTGCCGGGTTGAGGGAGACCCTCTACTGGCCCCAGGATGAGCCCGGGGGGGAGGACGACTTTGAGGCGAGAACCCTCCCAATCGCCGACGCTACCCTTTTGGCAACGACTTCCAGGGTTTTTGATATCTCATTGGGGAGATGGGAGAAGGTGAAACACAGAATTCAGCCGGAGGTCCGTTACACCTATATTCCCCGGGTTGATCAGGAGGACCTCCCCTTTTTTGACGAAAGGGACCGGATTCCGTACACCAGTCTGCTCACCTATAGCCTGAGCAATTTTATCGACGGAAGCATTCGGACGTCATCTGGCACGGAAATACAGCGGCTCCTTAAGCTGGAACTGTCTCAGAGCTACAGTCTCGGAGATCCCATTTTCCCCGGAGAGGATTCCCCGGAGGACCAGTTCTCAAACATTCGGGGGAAGCTATGGTTTTCCCCCTCTCCCTATTTCAATGCGCAGGGTAATGCCGAATACAGCCTGATCCAGGATCAGATCGTCCGTCACAATTGGCTTGCCAACCTGTCTGATGCCAGGGGTGATTCCCTGACCCTTGATTACGCCTTCTCAGAGGACGAGTTCGAGACGATCGGTCTTTCTGCCAAGGCCCGATTAGGGGAACGGATCGACCTATTTGCATCCTATAAGTACGACCTGCTAAACGATCTTCGCATCGAAACTCGGGGCGGCCTGACATACTGGGCTCAGTGCTGGAATGTGGCTTTTACGGTGGAAGACATAAACCGTTCCTTTGACCGAAGCCGGGAGGAGGAGGTCAAATTCAGGGTGAGCATTTCCCTTGCGGGCTTCTAAAGCTAGGAAGGACGTTGGGATCTCTCCCCATGGCGGTGGCACTCAATCCATTGTGGAGGGAGGCATCTTATGAAAGGTATCATTCTTGCAGGGGGCTTGGGCACTCGACTCTACCCTTTGACAAAGGTCACCAACAAGCATCTGCTTCCGGTTTATGATTCCCCCATGATCTACTATCCCCTCAGGGCCCTGATCAATTCCGGAATAACGGATATCCTGATCGTAACGGGCGGAAACAGCGCCGGTGATTTTCTCAAGCTCCTGGGAAACGGGAAGGACTTCGGTCTCAAGCACATCAACTATACCTACCAGGAGGGCGAGGGGGGGATCGCAGAGGCTCTGGGCCTGGCGGAATTTTTTGCAGCAGGGGATCGGGTTTGTGTGGTCCTTGGAGACAATATCATCGAGAAAAACATCTGTCGGGCCGTCGAGGCTTTTGAACAACAGAGAGATGGGGCAAAGATCCTTCTGAAGGAGGTTCCAGACCCACAGCGGTTCGGGGTCCCTGTGTTTGACGGGGACAGGGTGATCGGTGTGGAGGAAAAACCGAAGCGCCCCAGATCCAAGTACGCGGTGACTGGAATCTACATGTATGACCATACGGTTTTCGATATCATTAAAACACTCAAGCCATCTGACCGGGGGGAACTCGAAATCACCGATGTGAATAACGTCTATATCGAACGGGGCAATATGACCTGGGAGGTTCTCGACGGGTGGTGGACGGATGCGGGAACGTTTGAATCTCTTCTCTCGGCGAGTCGGCTGGTGGCAGAGACAGGGGCGAATAAAGTGTAGTCTTTGGGCAAGGCACTCCTGAACCGGACGTTCTAAAGATGCTTTTTCTGGAGGGAATACATGATTCATGGTGTGAAGACCAAAACCCTGCGGATCATTCCAGATGAACGAGGACGACTCATGGAGATTATCAGGAGCGATGATCCCCTTTTCCAGAAGTTTGGCCAGCTCTACATGACCACGACATATCCAGGGGTTGTCAAGGCATGGCACTACCATGAGAAGCAGACCGATAACATTGCCGTGGTGCGGGGAATGGTCAAACTGGCCCTGTACGACCCGAGAGAGGATTCTCCGACCCTAGGGGAGGTTGATGAGTTATTTGTCGGGGAGTACAACCCGATCTTGGTTCAGATTCCTCAAGGGGTTTACCACGGATGGAAGTGCATTGGCGAGGATGAGGCGATCATTATCAATACCCCGACTGAAGTGTACGACTACGAGCAACCCGATGAATACCGGGTTGATCCCCATGAGAACACCATTCCCTATGATTGGAGTCGGAAGGATGGATAGGGCCAATGACAGAGTTGATCTGTGAGTCCAGTAATCATATGAAATCCGAAGCACGAAATCGACTCGGCGACTCGACCGAGGGGCTCGACCTGAGCTCGCCGACAGGTTTCGTCGAAGTCTGAGCCCGTCGCAGGCCCAAATTCGAAACAAATTCAAAGCCCCAAATATGAATCGTTCTATCCTGTGTTTTGAATTTCTGTCATTTGATATTGAAATTTGTTTCGCATTTCGATATTCGGATTTAGAGTTTACCAAATGGATTGCAGGAATTCCAAACATTTGCCTTTCAAAGAGAGATCATCAATGAAAATACTGGTAACAGGTGGATGCGGCTTTATTGGAAGCAATTTTGTCCGTCACATATTGCAGCACCACCCCGCCTATGAAACGATCAACCTCGACAAGCTGACCTATGCCGGCAATCTGGAGAATCTCAGTGACATCGAGAAGGTGTCGAGGTACACATTCATTCGGGGAGACATCAATGATCGTCAACTTGTGGAGGAGATCCTTTCATCTCGTGTCGATTGCATCGTCAACTTTGCTGCAGAATCTCATGTAGACCGGTCGATCCAGGATTCCAGCGCCTTCACAAAAACCAACATCCTGGGAACGCACGTTCTGCTGGAGGCGTCCCGAAACTCGAAGGTTGACCGATTTATTCAGATCTCAACGGATGAGGTTTATGGATCCCTGGGGCCGAAGGGGTATTTCACCGAAAAAAGCGCCCTCTCTCCCAACAGCCCCTATGCAGCGAGTAAAACAGGAGCGGATCTTCTCGTGGGAGCTTACTGTCACACCTACGGACTGCCTGGCATTATTTCTCGTTGCTCTAACAACTATGGCCCCTATCAGTTTCCGGAAAAACTCATTCCCCTGATGATCACAAATGCCATGGAAGGGAAGGAGCTCCCCGTGTACGGGGATGGCCTCAATGTGCGTGATTGGATTCATGTGGAAGACCACTGTTGGGCCATCGACACAGTGATCCACAAAGGACAGGAAGGGGAGGTCTACAATATCGGTGGCAACAATGAAAGGACCAATATCGAAATTGTCCGGCAGATTCTCCAGTTGATGGGAAAACCCGAGGGAATGATCCGTTTTGTCAGGGATCGGCTGGGTCACGACCGCCGCTATGCGATCGATTCTTCAAAGATTCGAGAGAAACTGGGATGGAGGCCACATATCCCCTTCGAAGAGGGTCTAGCCGATACGGTTAGATGGTATCGGGAACGATCCGACTGGTGGAAAAAGATCAAGACCAGAGAGTACCTCAAATACTACGAGGCCACGTACGGCCGTCGGTCTGAGGTGTGACAGATGGAGAGGGTTCTGGTTCTGGGTGCCCAGGGAATGGTTGGCTCTGAGCTCATGGATATCCTCTCGTCCCGTTTCGAGTTGATCGGCCTGGGCCGTGGTCGGCTTGATATTACCGCCGAGAAAGAGACAATCAGGGCCATCCAGGACATTAACCCTCTGATTGTCATTCACGCTGCAGGCTATACCGATGTGGATGGCTGCGAGAAAGACCCGGCGCGGGCTTTCCGGGTTAACACCCAAGGGACACTCCATGTCGCTCAGGCCTGCCACGGAGCAAAAGCAAAGCTGGTTTACATCAGCACGGACTATGTGTTTGACGGCAAGGGTTCGAGGCCTTACCAGGAGGAAGACCCCGTCAATCCCATCAACACCTATGGTGAGTCCAAACTGCAAGGGGAGAGACACATCCAAAGGCTACTGACCGACTTCACCATTGTGCGAACCCAATGGCTGTTTGGCAAAGGGGGGAAGAACTTCGTGACCACCATTCTCGATTTGGCCAGGGGAGGTGGCCCCCTCACGGTCGTGCACGATCAGATCGGTTCGCCAACCTATGTGGTCGACTTAAGCCGAGCCATTCTTCGACTTCTGGAGAACGGCTCTCAGGGCGTCTTTCATGTGACCAATAGTTCATCATGCTCGTGGTATGACTTTGCTCGGGAAATCGTCAGGACTGCAGGTTTTTCGAATATTGAGATCCTCCCCGTGGACGAGGCGTTCCTCGGGCGAGCGGCGTTGCGCCCCCATTACTCGATTCTTGACTGTGAAAGACTGGCACGGGAGACGGGGATGACGATGAGACCCTGGCAGGAAGCCTTAAGGGAGTTCGTCGGGAGGGGGTAAGTGGCGTGAATATTTGCGTTATCGGGACAGGCTACGTGGGTTTGGTCACAGGGACGTGCCTGGCCGAATTCGGCATGAACCTGACTTGTGTCGACAACGACAGGGCAAAGATCCGGGATCTGAAGGAAGGCCGAATCCCTATCTTTGAGCCAGGCCTAGAGGATCTGATCAAGAAGAATGTGGCGCACGGAAGACTGAGATTTTCAACAGAGATCAAAGACGTTGTCACGAGCAGTCTTGTTATTTTCATCACGGTCGGCACTCCGTCCAATGAGGATGGCTCCTCTGACCTCCGGTATGTAGAGACCGTGGCCAAAGAAATCGCTCCGTGTATAAATGGGTACAAGGTTATCGTCTTGAAAAGCACGGTTCCCATCGGGACGTGCAGATGGGTTAAGGAGATCATCCGGTCCCATCAAAAGCGGTCCGTTCAGTTTGATATCGTGTCCAACCCAGAGTTCCAGCGGGAGGGGTCTGCCATCGAGGATTTTATGCGGCCTGACCGCGTGACCATCGGCGCAGAGAGCGAACAGGCAGTCGCCATCATGCAGGATATTTACAGCGCCCTCTATCTCAATGAAACCCCCTTTGTGATCTGCAATCTCGAAACAGCGGAAATGATCAAGTACGCCTCCAATGCCTTTCTGGCCACGAAAGTCTCCTTTATCAATGAGATCGCTAATCTCTGTGAAAAGGTGGGAGCGGATGTCCATCATGTCGCCAGGGCAATGGGCCTTGACGGTCGGATCGGACGGAAGTTCCTCCATCCCGGACCGGGGTTTGGGGGTTCGTGTTTTCCGAAGGATACCCGGGCATTGGCGGCCATGGGAGAAGAGAGAGGAGAGAAACTCGGAATCGTTCAGGCCGTTATCGAAACCAATGATCGTCAGAAGATGAGAATGGTAGACAAGATTCGGAGAATGGTCGGAGATCTAAAGGGGAGGACGATCGGGGTCCTGGGGCTTTCCTTCAAGCCCAACACGGACGACATCCGCGAATCTGCCGCCATCGTCATCATCGAGGAGCTCCAGCGACTGGGGGCCAGAATCAGGACGTATGATCCAGCTGCCATGGGGATAGCCAAGACCGTGTTGAAAGGAGTGGAATTCTGCTCCGATGCATATGAGACCGCCTTGGATTGCGACGCTCTCGTTCTTGTGACCGAATGGAATGAATTTCGGCGCCTCGATCTTGCCCGGATTAAAAGAATCCTGAAGGAGCCTATCTTTATCGATCTTCGAAATGTCTACGAAACCGCCCAGATGAAGGAGATGGGATTCAAGTACTGCGGGGTGGGGAGGTAATGGCTGACTGGCTGTTTATTGCGGATGCCCATCTTCGAGAGTGGGATTTCGACCAGCAGACGAGGATCATTCGATTCCTGGAGAGAGAAAAGAACAATCTCGACACCCTGGTGATACTCGGAGATCTGTTTGAATTCTGGTTCGGTTTCGAACCCTCTGCCTTTGCGGGATACAAGCCCGTTCTCGATAAACTGGAGGAATTGGTCAAAGAGGGGGTTCACATCCGATACACCGAAGGCAACCACGATTTCAGCCTGGGAAGCTACTTCGAGGACACGTTGAGGGCTCAGATCAGCGTGATAGACTCAGTCATCGACCTGGGGGGGAAAAGAGTCTATATGGCCCATGGCGATCTGGTCGACAGAGGAGACAGGGTCTACCGAATGTTCCGGTGTCTTCTCAAGAACGCCTTGACCTATTGGGTGATCCGGAGAACGGGCCCTCGGGCCTCCAAAAGGGTAGCTACTTTTCTCAGCTCGACAAGTGCGGGGAAACGGGAGAGCACGAGTACCGAAAGAATCGACCGTGTTTTTGAGCAATTTGCCATGGAGAAAGGCAGAGAGGGATTCGATGTCATCATCCTGGCACACAATCATCTTCCCCGGAGTCGTTCCTTTGAGATTGGCGGAAGGCATAGCCAATATTTCAATGTGGGAGATTGGGTCGATCATTTCTCCTTTCTCCGGTATCGGCCGGGTCAGGGGTTCGGGATGGAGTGTTTTCGAGATGAGGGGAACCCATCTATCCCACATGCGCTAACTTGAGCGACAAATATAGTCTCATTAGGCAGTTCGAGTAGGTTTATTTTTCCACTGGCTAGGTTTAGAACCCTCGCTTTTCAGGTGAACAGCTTTAGCCTGTTTTGGATTTTGAATATCGAATATCGAACAAGGAATTTCGAACAGCAGAAGTTTTTCAAAACAATAAGACATCATCTTTCACTTCGACATTCTGCGGTTCCCTGTTCGATATTCGACATTCAATCCATTATTAAATTAGCTTCCTAAGTTACCGCTCATGCTCCCCGTTCCCTGAGGTCCTGAAGGCCCCTGACAGGCACGCATGATTTCCTCCCATAGGGCCGCTTTTCCTTCCCCAGTGGCGGCCGAAAAGGGGATTACCCTGCCCCCATACCCCCCCAAAGCGTTCAGTATCTTTCGGGTTTGAGCCTGTCGCTTGGACCTGGAAATCTTGTCGATCTTTGTAACAACAGCCAGGGAGGGGATGTGGCGCTCGCGAAGCCACTCGACCAACTGGAGGTCCTGTTCATTCGGTTCTCGTCTGGCATCGAGGAGAAGGATGACCAACCTGAGCTCCTTCCGGCTCGTCAGATAGGTCTCGACGATTGGTCCCCAACTCCTTCGGACCTTCTCGGGGACCCTGGCAAACCCGTACCCGGGAAGATCCACGAGCGACAGGGCCGAATTGACGACAAAGAAATTCAGGAGTCGGGTTTTGCCCGGCGTGGAACTGGTTTTTGCGAGACCCCCTCGATGGACCAGGCAGTTGATGACGGAAGACTTTCCGACATTGGAGCGCCCTGCGAAGGCGATTTCTGGAAGGCCTTGACGGGGATAGTCGTCCGGGGCCACAGCGCTTTTTAGAAAGGTGGCCTTTTTCACTTTCATGGAAGAGGTATCTCACAGCTCGCCAAGCATGCTGAGGTTGGGGCATTCATCCGCCGGTAGGGGAGAGTATCATGCTTTGGGATACCTTGTCTATCGCGTGATGAAGTCGTACCGAGAAACTCAATGACAAATCCCAAATCCCAAAAGCCCAAACAAATCTAAAAAGCCAAGGGACAAATACCCGGTGGAGCTCCCCGGGCTAAGGCGAGTGATGGGCGATTGAATCACTTTGTTGCAGATTATCTCAACTCCCTGGGCAACTGACCACTCAGCTCCTTACAAGAGTTTTGAAACTTAGGGGATTCGATTTCATTTGACATTTGGAGTTGACCTTTGAAACTGATGCAGTAATTCTCATCGAGACAATGGCATGTTGAGCATTGACCTCTAAGCTTGGTTTGTATAGAATACTATGGGCCAGAGCAGGCAGGGTGGTCGCTGCTCCCGCAACTCGGGAGGAGAGCAAAGTCCGAACTCCAGAGGGCAGGGTGGTTGCTAACAGCAACAGTCCCGAGACTCGGGATATGGAAAGTGCCACAGCAAGGAAACCGCCCCTTCAGGGGTAAGGGTGAAAGGGTGAGGTAAGCGCTCACCAGTGTCCCGGATGACCGCGACAGCTTGGCAAACCCCACTTGGAGCAAGACCGAACAGGGATGGCCG
>CAYGBW010000052.1:0-4166 GCA_964348185.1 uncultured Thermodesulfobacteriota bacterium
CTTGAGGGCTTCGGCTTTACTCCCTATGGCCTTTTCGAAAGCCGCGTGCAGTTCGGCAAAGGGGTATCTGTGTGTTATTAAGCCCTGGAAATCAACCGATTTCCGGATTCTCTCCATGAAGGTGATCGCCCTGGGCATGAAGGCCTTCGTACCCCCCGCTCCGGTGATGGACAGGGTTTTCCACAGGGTGAGTCCGATCTCAACGGGGACCTTCCTTCCTACCGAATGGCCGATGAGTCGCACCCTGGCGCTGTGACCCGCAACGTCAAATATCCATGCGATCGCATCGTCATCGCCAGAGGCCTCGACCACGACGCTCGCCCCACAATCGTCGGTCAGTTTCATGATCTTCTCTTTGAGGGGGCCGTCAGTCGGATCGACCACGTGGTCGGCCCCGTATTTTGAGGCCATCTCTCGCCGAAATCCTATGGGTTCCACCACAATCGTCCTGGCTCCTGCCGTCTTTGCAACGATCAAGACAGAGAGGCCGATCATGCCCGCCCCGAATATGACAGCGGTGTCACTTGCATCGATATAACCACCGTTTCCCCATAACCCAAAGTATCCCACCGAAAAGGGCTCAACCAGTGCCCCTTCCTCGTATGACCAGTCGTCACCAATTCGATGAGTGAATCTCTCTTCGATGATCAGGTATTCGCCCATGCCGCCTGACGAATCAGGACGGAAGCCCCCTTCTCTCATGTTGAGGCAAGCCGAAGGCATTCGGCCGTCCTTGCAATTCCGGCAGACGCCACACTCCATCACGCAATCACCCGTCACCTTGTCGCCTCTCTTAACGGTCGTGACCTCACGACCCACTTCCTCGATGACACCGGCCCACTCGTGGCCCGGCGTATAGGGAGCGATGTCGTACCGACCCTCCGCAGACTTCCCTTCAAAACACTCCACATCGGAGCCACAAATCCCGCAGGCCTTGAGCTTGATCAGGACCTGGTTCCCTGCTAGGTCCGGAAGTTCAACCTCTTCAATCCTCAGATCCTTCGGACCGTGGAGAAAGGAGATTTTTGCCTTTTTCATATCATACCCCCTCACGATGAGATGCGGCTGCAAAGTAACATTTTCTATTTCCATTCACCAGGTTTAGAACCTTCGCCTTTGAGCCGAACAGCTTTAGCCTGTTTTATATTTTGAATATCGAATGCCCGCCTGCCATAGCGAGTGCTTGGGGATGAAATGGTAACTCCTACGTTAAAATCAACATTGCGGGGCTATCTCCAGTTTGCCCAGAGGCGCGGCGGACAGGTCGAACAAGGAATTTCGAACAGAAGAAGTTTCCTAAAGGAATGAGACCACTTTCTTGACTTCGATATTCTGCGGTTCCTTGTTCAGCCGTTCTACGGTTCAAACCAAATAACTTTCAGTCGGAATAAAAACCTACCTGCTTTGGCAGGTAGTGGTTTAATCAAACAGAGGCTTACCCTCACTCCATATATCCGAGTCGCTTGGAGATTGTATAAGCCGTCTCTTTGACGGCAGAAATGAGCTCTCCCTCGATCCTCTCGGAGGTCATCCGGAAGACCGGTCCAGATACGCTGATGGCAGCGACAACGCCTCCGGTTCTATCCCGGATCGGGGCAGCCACGCATTTGACGTCATCCTCGTGTTCAGAATCGTCAATCGCGTATTCCTGTTCCCTGATCTTCTGGAGATGAAGTTTCAGGTCCGAAGGATCCGTGATGGTGTTGGCCGTATAGCGCCTCAATTCAACAGAGCGGAGGAAGGCCTCGATTTGCTCATCATCCAGGTGAGCCAGCATCGCCTTGCCCACCCCCGTGCAATAGGCAGGAGATCGATTTCCGGCACGGGACATCATCCCTATGGACATGGAGCTTTCGATTTTATCCAGATAAAACACCTCGAATTCATTGAGAATCGCTAGATGGACCGTTTCTCTGCATGATGAGGCGAGGTCGGAAAGGAGGGGCATGGCTTCCTTGTGGAGACTGACCTGGTTGATGTACACACTTCCGATTCGAAATAGACGATGGGTCAGCCTGTATTCACCGGTCTTGCTTTCCCTCTCGAGGAAGCCCGCCTTTTCCAGAGAAGAGAGAAGCCGTGTAACGGTACTCTTGTTCAGATGAAGTTTCTTTGAGAGTTCGGCGTTGGTGTAGGTGGGCTTGTCAAAAGAGAAAGACTCGAGAATCTGAGCCGCCCGGAGAACCGAGTTGATGAGGTAACGATCCGGTTGCATAGATCTCTCGGATATTGGTTTCATATTCTAAACCAGGTTTTACAATATGCAAAGCACCAATGTCAAGAAAAAATCCAGAGGGAAATGATTTGGTATGGAAGTCCTTCCTACTTCAACCAAAAGATAGGGTTAAATCAGGGACGACCAGAGCCAATCGGTCACCCTCAGTCCACGGCGCCGAGGGTCATTCCTCGAATGAGGTACCTCTGGGCGATCAGGGCAAGGGCGACGACCGGGATGATCCCCAAGACGGCAAGAGCAGACATCGTGGACCAGAGGACCCCGTGAGCAGCGTACATCCCCGAGATGAGCACAGGGAGCGTGGTTGCCGCTCTTCGAGTAAGGATCAGGGCGAACATGAACTCATTCCAGGAGAAGATGAAGCAGAAAAAGGCGGTGACTGCAAGCCCAGGGGCGGCGATTGGAAGCACGACACGCCTGAAGGCGGCCAGTCGGGAGGCGCCATCCACCATTGCTGCCTCCTCAAGTTCAACCGGGATCTCCATGAAGAATCCCCGTAACATCCAGACCGCAAAGGGAAGGGTCAGAACGAGATGGGTAATGACCACAGCGGTCCGGGTGTCGATGAGGCCCAGCTTGTTTATCAGAAGGAAGAGGGGAATTATCGCGGCCACGGCAGGGGTCATGCGGGTTGAGAGGATCCAGAAGGGAAGGTGGAATCCCCCGACTTGAAACCTCGCAAAGCTGTACGCGGCCAAGGACCCAACAGCGACGGAGATGAGGGTCGTGGCCACGGCAATGATCAGGCTGTTCACGAGGACCACGTTCCCTCTCGCCTCAAGGGCCTCTCTGTAACCATCCAGGGTGGGCCGAGAAGTGAAGAATAGGGGAGGGTAGGTGATGACCTGGTCTGCTGGTTTGAAGGACGTGAGAAGCATCCAGTAGATGGGAAAAACAAAGGCGACAAAGATCAACAGAAAAACCAGGTACTTAAGGATATTGCGAAATAGATTCATTATGTGCAAAAACCTCCCTTTCGGAGTTTTTCACCGCTCACCGTGGATCGTCTTGGCGATTGTCATGGATATGATAACGGTGACAAAAAGGAGCACGAACGACATTGCCGCAGCATAACCGATCCGCAGGTATTTGAACCCGCTGAGATAGGCGTAAAAACCCACAGTCTCTGTTGCACTCCCCGGTCCGCCGTGGGTCATCACGTAGATCTTGTCGAACATCCGGAAGATGTCGAGGACCCGCAGCAGAAGAACGATAGCCACGACCCTCCTGAGCATGGGAAGGATGATGTAAAACAGTCTCTGCCAGCCGGAGGCACCGTCCACCTGTGCAGCCTCCAGAACGTCCGGGGGCAGAGAGGTCAGGCCTGCCAGGAGGACAAGCACCACGAAGGGCGTCCACTGCCAGATGTCGGCGATCACGATGGAAGGCACGGCTGTAGCAACATTGGAGGTCCACGCGTAGGGGCCGAGACCCAAAAACCCGATGAGGTAGTTGATCGGGCCTGCCTCCACCTGGTAGAGCAAGCGCCACATGTAACCCACGATCACCGGAGCGATCATCATGGGCATGAGGATGAACGGGGTGATGATTCGACTTCCCCTGAACTCTTCGTAAAGAAAAAGGGCGATGGCGAGCCCAAGGACGAACTCAACGGAAATAGCGCTCGCCATGAGAAGGCCGGTCTGCCTCATGGAGCCCCAGAACCGATCGTCTGTAAGAACACCGAGATAATTGCCCAGTCCCACGAACTCTGAAGCATATGGGCGAGGGAGGTAGTATGATTTGAGGCTTACCGTAAGGGAGTAAATCGTGGGGAAGACTGTAATCAGAAGGAGGATGACAACCGCAGGGAGAACCGTGAGAATTGCAAACTGCCGCTTTCCCGTCCAGAACCCTCTCTCGAATACTCTCATAGCCGATCTCGGTTGATTAGTCGTCACTGAAAAACGCCCCCTCCGCTCTCTGTACG
>CAYGBW010000053.1:0-14120 GCA_964348185.1 uncultured Thermodesulfobacteriota bacterium
GAAACTGAGAAGAGGTACGGGAACCGTGCCTCTTCTCTCACATGAGGCCCACTTACCTTAAGAACTTATCCTGCCAGATGACGAGGATCTCTCCTCGGTTGGTTGCCTGCCATGGAAAATCCATGGGCGCGAGTTTGATGCTCTCCAGTTGAGGGAGATCAGCCGGTCCAGGAATTCCCGGAAGCGTCACCCCCAGCTTCGCCTTGGCGTATTCCCTCATGGCACTCTCGCTGATGGCCCAGTCGAGGAATTTCTTCGCTGCCGTCTTGTGCTTTGCGCCCTTCATGAGGGCATTTGACTCGAGCTCGTAACCAGCCCCCTCTTCGGGAAGCACCATCTCGACAGGGGAACCCTGTTTCTTCAGGGTTGCATAGACAAAGGCAAAGGAGCATCCAATTCCGAACTCTCCTGCGGCAGTCAGCTTGGCAGGTTTGGATCCGCTCTTGATATACTGAGCCATGTTCTTATCCAGCTTTTCCAGAAACTCCCAGGCCGTGTTCTTCGCAACAGGTTTTTTTGCATAGTCAGGATCGAGCATCTCGAGAAGACTGGCGACCTGGAGAAAACCTGTGCCAGAGCTCGCCGGGTTGGGCATAACCAGCATGTCCTTATACACCGGGTTCAGCAGATCTTTCCAGCCTGCGGGTTTTGGAAGGTTCTTTTTGGCCATGACCTCTGTGTTGAGGACAAAAGCCGCCAGGTAGAGGTCGATGGCCACCCAGTAACCGGCTGGGTCTTTGAACTTATCAGGGATCTTGCCCCACCCCTTGGGCTTATATTTCTCAAGTATCCCCCGGTCTCTGAAATCCTCCATGTTGGTTACGGCCCACCCCCAGATGAGATCGGCCTGAGGATTGTTACGTTCGGCAAGCATTCTGGCGCCCAGTTCCCCCGTGGAAAGACGGATGATTTTGATATCCAAATCGGGAAGGTCCTTTTTGGCTTGATTGAGGTACTGCACGGTTTCATCTGTTTCGAGGGAAGTGTAGACAACGACTGGCTTTTTCGCCGCAAAGGCAGGCGAAGTGAGAAGGATACCGAGCGAAAATATCGTGAATGAGATTGCAATTCGTTTTGTTCCCTTCATGTTATCCTCCTTAAGAAATGGATGAGGTTATTGAGCGAAATTACGGGCCCGTCTTAGCGAGATCTGGTGGATCCCTGGGCCTAATCAATCCCTCCATTTTCATCCCCCCTTTCGAAGCAACGGTTACCGATCCTCTCATGAGAATTTCACAAATCGTCGGGTTTTTGAGAATCCCGGTTCCTTTATATTCTGAAACAAACAGGTTGTCAAATAGTTTCTCACCGGGGTTTTCTCCCTTTCTTCCACCCGGGGCTTTCAGAGGAGGGTTCAAGGGGATTTCAATTTTGGCAAGGGCCTGATAAGATCGAAGAGGGCGGGATGCGGGCGGCAGACCCTGTGAGGAGAGGGTTTCTGTATGATGCGAAAGAACAAGGACAGAGCGGTTATTGCCATCGATGGCCCGTCGGGGGCAGGCAAAAGCACGGTTGCGAGGCTGTTGGCAGATAGGCTGGGATACCTCTACGTGGACACGGGTGCCATGTATCGTGCCGTGGCCTTGAAAGCAAAACAGACCGGGCTAGACTTCAAGGATGAGAAGGGCCTGGAAGGGTTGTGCCGATCTATCCATATCGAATTCCAACGGGATGAGAAGGGGATACGGGTCTTCTGCGACGGCGAGGATGTCACCGAGGACATCCGGAGGCCTTCCATGAGTCTTCTCGCCTCCGACATTTCACGGGTTGGGGTGGTTCGGCAATCATTGGTGGAGCGTCAGAGGAGATTCGGGGAAAAAGGGGGGGTCGTCCTCGAGGGGAGAGACATTGGAACCGTGGTATTTCCTGGGGCGGACCTGAAGTTTTTTCTGGACGCCGACCCGCGAATCCGGGGCCGTAGGCGCTATGAGGAGCTCAAGGCCAGGGGTGAGAGGGCCGATCTGAGGGGAACGATTCGGGAGATCGAGAGAAGGGATTCCAGTGACCGAACCCGGATCCTTGCCCCTCTCAGGAAGGCCGAAGATTCGGTCCTCCTCGACACGACCCACCTCGGGGTGGACGAGGTCGTCGAGAAGATGGTTCAAATTTTCCAGGAGAGGGTGAAGGAGGCATAAGCGCGCATCGGGGATAAACAGTTTGTGTTTTTTGTGATTATATGCTATATTCTGTCGGATTGATAATCAGGAGGTATTTTATTAAATGGAAAACAAGGCTATTCCGCCTGAGAAGGAGGAAAAAGGACTGGCTAACCAGGCGGATTTGGAAACGGCTAACTCGAAAAGGGAGGAGAGCTTTCAAAAACTCTACGAGGAGAGCCTTAGGTCAGTGGAAGAGGGGGAGGTAATCAAGGGTGTTGTGATTGCCATCAATGAGGAATCTGTCACGGTAGATATCGGTTACAAATCTGAAGGGCAGATTCCAACTAGCCATTTCCTCACAAAGGATGAGGAGATCTCCGTCAACGTCGGAGACGAGATAGATGTTCTCCTGGAGAGCAAAAGGGTCGAGGATGGGTTGCTTACCCTGTCCAAAGAGAAGGCAGACAAGCTGAAGGCCTGGCATGAGGCTAGCAAGGCGTGCCGTGAGGGAGAGATTGTAGAGGGGGAGATAGTCGCAAAGGTCAAGGGAGGCTTATCCGTCGATATCGGAATCCCGGCGTTTCTGCCTGGCTCACAGGTGGACCTCAGGCCTTTCCGAAACCTGGACAAATTCATCGGGCAGAAGCTCAAATTCAAGGTTATCAAATGCAACCGAAAACGGAACAACGTGGTCTTGTCTCGTCGAGTCCTTCTTGAAGAAGAGAGAAGGGAGTTGCGGGCGGAGACGCTGAAGACCCTCAAGGAGGGTGTGGTCCTTGAGGGCGTGGTGAAGAATATCACGGACTATGGTGCCTTCATTGACCTGGGAGGTATTGACGGCCTCCTCCATATCACGGATATCTCGTGGGGAAGGATCAGCCACCCCTCGGAGAAACTCTCCGTTTGGGACCGTATCAGCGTCAAGGTCCTTCACTACGACCCGGATACCGGAAGGGTCTCACTGGGCTTGAAACAAACCACACCCGATCCCTGGGAACATGCCCAGCAGGCATATCCTGTCGGCGCGAGGGTCAGGGGTAAGGTCGTGAGCATCACCGATTATGGGGCCTTTGTTCAACTGGAGGAGGGAATCGAGGGGCTGGTGCACATCTCTGAGATGTCCTGGACAAAGAAAGTCAAACACCCCTCGAAACTTGTCGACCTGGGAGACATCATCGAAGCGGTTGTTCTCGACATTGATCCATCCAAGAAGAGGATCTCCCTGGGGATGCGCCAGGTCGAGTCTAATCCCTGGACGGTCATTGAGAATAATTATCCTGTAGGAACAAAGGTCGTGGGGAGGGTTAGAACCATAACCGATTTTGGTGTTTTTGTGGGATTTGAGGAGGGAATCGACGGGCTGATCCATGTCTCCGAAATGTCCTGGACAAAAAAGGTGAGAAACCCGGCCGAGATGTTCAAAAAGGGCCAAGAGATCGAAGCGGTTGTGTTGAGCATAGACAAGGAGAATGAACGGTTCTCCCTGGGGATCAAACAGCTGACGCCGGACCCCTGGAAAGAGATACCCACCAAGTATCGGGTTGGAAGCAGGGTCAAGGGACGAGTCACGAACGTCACCGACTTTGGCGCCTTTGTCGAAATTGAGCCGGAGATTGAAGGGTTGATTCATGTTTCAGAGTTGAGCAAAGAAAAGGTGAACGCTCCCTCGGACGTGGTGAGTGTAGATGAGACTGTTGAGGCGGTGGTCATCAATGTAGATCGGCGGGAAAGGCGCATCGGTCTGAGCATGAAAAACATCAAAGAATGGGATGAGAAGGAGGAATACGAGCGGTATCTCTCTCGACAATCCCAGGCAACCTCCTCTCTGGGTGAATTGATTCAGAGGGAGATGGAGAGAAAGTCGACCGAAGAAAAAGGTGACAGCAAAAAGGATCTCTAGGATTTGAGAAAGGATCCCGAGGAGGAACAGAAACAGATAGGCTTTATGATCTTGGGTGCAAGACCGCATCGTTCAGGCCCCCCTTAGAGACGGTAAGAGCTGCTGGAGCCTTGAGGGGGGCTAGGTCTTCATACGACAAAGACCCCGAAGTTTTTTCAAGCTGAGACGTCCCATTTTGTCAGTCCCCCCGTTGGAATCTTCCATGAACCCTTCTTTCCTCGGTTTGTTCCATTTGGGCCGGGTTGGGGGGAGGGCCTCTGACAGGGCTGCGAAACGACCAGTCGCCATGTGGCGCCACCATCCTGGGTTCGGGATTTCTGGCCTATCATTCCCCATGACAAGACGGATTCTGCAAGATCAGGGATCTTTTGGCAATAATATTGCAACGAAAAAGTGAACGGCCATCTCACTCGTCCAAAAGGGGGTGCCCGTCTAACCCGTTTTGACTGCCATCGAAGAGGGATTTCTCATATGAGTGAGCAACAGATAAACGACGGTGGAAACTATCGCGTTGTCTTCCTCGGACTTGCGGATCCTTCGGATGCCAACCTTGAGGCCTTTTCCGAGCAGCTGTCACTTAGTTTTCGAATTCCCGTGGAAAAGGCGCTCCGTATTGCAAAACGTGCTCCCATCGTGGTGGGCAAGGATGTCTCCCGGTCGAAGGCAGAGCGATACCAACAGGTTTTTGAAGGACTGGGAGGCCAGGTCAGGATAGAGCGGATAGACACGGCTCCGGTCTCCCCGCCGGACGAGGCGAGTCCCCCGAGAGCCGAAGGGTTCGAGGCGACTTCCGTTGTGAGTTCCGCAGCAAGGGGTGAGACGTCAGATCCTGGGCTGGTGCGAATGGACGCAGAGAGGGCTGACGATCCTGCGATAACCTATGACAATGATATTGCGGGCGCTTATGAAGATGGTTTCTCGCCGCCGAGCCAAGGGTCGTCCGGGTCCCCGGCGGTTTCTTCCTTTCGGTGCCCCCAATGCGGTTATGAGCAACAGAAAGGCATCGAATGTGTGAAGTGTGGGATCATTTTCGAGAAGTATGAGCGGATCGAAGAGGCCAGAAACCAAGCCCAGGCCGAGGTTGAGGAGCCCCCCGAGGAGGGGCAACCGATCCAGGAGAATTTCGAGGTCAGCATAGAACCTGCGGGATTCTGGATCAGAGTCGGGGCCTATGTCGTTGACGGCGTTATCGTGAATCTGTTGCTGGCCGCTGTGGGCATTTGCTTCGTCCTTCTCCTGGGCGGGGGCATGAATCCAATGGCCATGGCATCGTTGGGCTCTTTCGTCTATGCGATCACATTCCTGCTCCCTCTTGCCTACTACGTCTATTTCTTGGGAAAAAAAGGCTACACCCCGGGAAAAGGTTTCCTGGGCCTTCAGGTTATTCGCCAGGACGGGACTGGCTTGTCCTATGGAGACGCGGCGATCAGAACATTTTCCTACATTCTCTCCGCGATCCCCCTGTATCTGGGTTTTTT
Source organism: uncultured Thermodesulfobacteriota bacterium (assembly GCA_964348185.1). Lineage (GTDB taxonomy): Bacteria > Desulfobacterota > BSN033 > WVXP01 > WVXP01 > CAYGBW01. The sequence goes on from CAYGBW010000053.1 coordinate 5,478, forward strand.
CTGGATCGGGTTCGACCGGAACAAGCAAGGGTGGCACGATAAGATCGCCAAAACCCAGGTCATCAAGGCAGAGGAGGTCTCCTCGTGGCGCAAATTGGTCGTCCTTATTCCGGCCATTCTCATCCCTCTCATCGGGGTCGTGGCCGCCATTGGCGTCCCCGTTTACATAAAATTCAGTTCCCGTGCCCTTGTGGCCAGGGCAGTCTCCGAAATGCAGACCGTAAAAACCCATCTGGAAGAGCACTATTATCGTTACGATAGCTACCCGCTTACGGGCGAGTATCGCTCATTCCTGAACAGTACCTTCAGCAGAATTCCCAGGGATCCCTTCAATCGCGGACGGCCATACGGGTACGAATCCGATGGCACCACCTTCATCCTGTGGAGCATCGGCCCCGACAGGGTAGACGATCGTGCAAGGATTTCCTACGATCCCTTCTCCACACCGGGTTTTCAGCAAAGGGGTGACATCGTCATTTATTCTGATGAGGGACCCGATCGGGGTGGCGAACTCTTCGGAATGAACCCTTCCCCCTCATAGTTCCGTGTGGTAAGATTTAGATCAGATCATCAGAAAGGTCATGGGACTTTTGACCCCTTCGTGGCGTAAGATCGTTACGCACACCGATTTTGACGGTGTGGTCAGCGCGGCCATCTGCTCCTTCTGTCTGGGCATCGGAGAAATCGTTTTCACCGGTCCCATTGCGATTGGCCGAAACATGGTTCCCGTTTCAGATCGAGACGTGGTCTGCGATCTTCCCTACCCACTGGAGTGTGGCCTCTGGTTTGACCATCATCCCGGAAACCTTGAAGAACTCCGGCTGAGGGGGTACGATCCTTCTAAACTGCCGGGGCGATTCGATCTGAAGAACAGTTGCAGCCGAGTCGTCCTTGAATACTTCTCGTCAAAGATGAAATTACCCGCGCATTTTGAAGTCACCGTCCGAGCTGCGGATGTTATCGATGCTTTCCAGTATAGAGACATAGAGGATTGGAGAAAGGAAACGCCTGGAAAGGTGATCGATTGTGCTCTGAAGATGCTCGGATCCTCGAGGGATGGAGATCTTCTCCGGAAAAAGTCGGTCTTCCTCTTGAGAGACAATCCCTTGGAGGTTGTTGCGTCAAGCCCTGAGATTGTTGAACCATACAGAGCTTACAAGGGGCAAGAAGAGAGGATGATGGGGATTATCCAGGAGGCCTCCGCCTTCTTGCCGGACGATCGGGGGCATGAGCTCATCATTCTCGATTTGACAAGGTACAACAGACGGCCCTCTGTCTTGAGAAATCTCTCCTTTCTCCTCTACCCCTCCGCAAAGGCTGTGGTTGAGATCCGGAGCCTCTATAGGCAGAGAACCAAGACCAACAACTTCAGCCTCTCCATCTCATTGAGCCCCAATGTTGACTGTGCTGAGATTCAAAAGGACTTGGGTGGAATCATGAGGGAACTCAACATCGGTGATGGACATAAGGGTGCAGCCGGAGGCACGGTGGCTTGTCGATCCAAGGATGAAATGGTTCGGAAAAAGGGGGAAATCCTGGGAAAAATCCTTCTTCTCTGGAAGGCGGTCTGAGAGGGGTCTCATCCGACAACTCCTGCTACTGCTTGAGATTCCCAGAGAAGACTGGAGCGAGAAACGGGCAAAGGGCGGCTTGGTGGCTCAACAGAAAGTCGAACACCCCAGGTATCGAGGGGAGGAAGAACTCGTAGGACGACGCTACCCGGGACGCCCGATAGCGGCCGTCGGCGCTGTGGTTGTCAAAGACAGAGATGTGCTCCTCGTCATGAGGGGCAAGGATCCTGGATATGGAGAGTGGTCGATTCCTGGAGGAGCGATCCTTGTGGGGGAAACCCTGGAACAGGCCGTAATTCGAGAAATCAGGGAGGAAGTCGACATCCTGATAAAGCCGGTGGGTCTGATCGAGGCCCTGGATCGCATCGTTCATGATGAAAAAGGAGTGGTTCTTTATCACTATGTTTTACTGGATTTTCTGTGTCTCTATCTCTCGGGGAAGCTCAGGGCCCACACCGACGCGATAAAGGCCCGGTGGGTAAGAGACGCTGAAATAGGGAGATATGCTCTCCCGAGAGAAACCGAGGAGGTGATCCGGAAGGCACTACAGATGGCCGGGTCTTGGCGCAACAACCATTGACATTTCGATTTCGACTTTTGAGATTGTTGATAGGCTCCAGACAGGCAGGGAAGAGGGGTTTTTGATTGGGCAGCAGCCTGCCTCCCAGCGGAATTATCAGAAAGGGGGTGAGCGGTGTGGCCGTGAGAAAGGCGGATTTTGCGGGCAGCTGGTATCCGGCGTCTCCGGAGAAATGCCGGAAGGAGATCGAGCGGTACGGGGAGAGGGCACGGGAGCTATCCGTTACCCCCGAGAAGGCCATGGGGGGAATCGTGCCTCATGCTGGATGGTACTACTCAGGAGAGGTTGCGTGTAACGTTCTGAAACTGCTTCGTCCATGGTCATCTCCAGAAACCGTTGTGATTTTTGGAATGCATCTCGGGCCGACCAGTGACCACGTGATTATGGCGGAGGGAGAGTGGGAGACCCCCCTGGGCAATGTGGCCGTTGATGAAGCCATTGCCTCAGACCTGGTCAAGAGCTTCAGCTTTGTGGAAGAGACGCCCCTCCTCCACGGGATGGATAACACCATCGAGCTGCAACTGCCCTTTGTGAAATACTTCTTTCCCAGCAGTCGGATTCTACCCGTGGGGGTCGCTTCTCGTGGCGAGGCTCTGGAGATCGGTGAAAAAGTGGCCGACCTTGCCCTGGAAAGGGGCGTGGAGGTGGTGGTCCTCGGTTCGACAGACCTGACCCATTACGGCCCCAACTACGGGTTGACCCCGAAGGGGATTGGAACCCAAGCGGTCCAGTGGGTGAAGGAAGACAACGACAGGAGAATCACCGAGCTGATGGTTCGGATGGATGCTTCAGCCATGCTCGAGGAAGCCCGAGCCAGTCAGAACGCCTGCTGTGTGGGAGCGGCGGCAGCCGCTGTGGCTGCGGTGAAAAAACTCGGAGGCTCCAGGGGAGAACTCCTAACCTATCGCACGAGCTATGACATCGAACCCCATACGAGCTTTGTGGGATATGCTGGAGTGGTTTACTACAGGTAGGACTCCTCTCTCGGAGCCCGTGGAGAGCCATGGCTTGAAAATGCTGGTTTTTCTGCTCCCCTCCCTTTTTCTCTCTGTCGCCTCCCCGGCCGGTTCAGCAGAACTCTATCATTGGACAGATGAGACCGGCAAGATCCACATCGTCGATGAGATCACGAAGGTGCCGGAGCGGTATCGGCACGGGATAAAGGCCCATCCGACTTCCTCCGGTCCGAATAAAAGGTCACCGACCGGAGAGAGGGAGGTTCCTGAACCGGCCAGAGAGACCCTTGAACGACAAGAGGACGCCGAGGCGTCACCCCCCCGGACACAGGCTGAAGCTGCAAGAATTGAGGCCCTCCGCCGGGAAAAGGAGAAGCTGGAGCAAGAGAGGTTTCGCCAGACCATTTTGGAGAGGCGGTTCGGGGGCGCCCGCGCCACCTTCTATAAGAAGAGAGGCCAGGAGATCGACCGGCGAGTCGAGGCCATTCAGCAGGAACTGGACGCACTCCATCCCGAAAACCCGTGAAGATCGATTGTCAGCTCATTCCCGTAGGGGCCTCCACACGAGGGAAGGACCCCATTTTTGTGGTCATCGACGTCCTCAGGGCCACATCAACGATTGTGACCGCCTTTATGAATGGCTGTGAATCCATCGTGCCTGTGGCTGAGGTTAAAGAAGCGTTTCAATTGGCAAAGGGCTCATTGCCCGGAGCACTCATCGGCGGTGAGAGGGGAGGGCTAGCTGTCGAGGGATTCGATTTTGGCAACTCCCCTCGGGAGTATACCCGTGAGCGCGTGGAGGGACGAACCCTTATTCTAACCACAACGAATGGTTCCCGGGCTTTCCGGTCCCTTCCCCAGGGCGCGGTCGGCATCGTGGCAGCGTTTTTGAACCTGGGAGCCGTTGTCCGGTACGGCCTGAAGCAGGGAAGGGATATTGTCATCATCCCGTCAGGCCGAGAAGGGGAATTCTCTCTGGAGGATGCGGCCTGTGCCGGGGGGATTGTCGAAATGATAGGAAAACCCCTTCACCACGGGGCGGAGATTACGGATGCCGCCCGGGCATCTGAGATTCTCTATGGACATTTTAAGGGGGATCTCGTCGGGATGTTTCGGTCGAGTGTCCATGGAAGCTATCTGATAGAGATCGGGTTGGAATCGGATCTCGAATACTGCGCCCGAAGGGACGTGACCGCTCTCGTCCCCGTCTACCGGGACGGGAAGATCGACCTGTCTACCGGTGCCACCCCCACGGAATGATGAAATCCCGGAATCATGGGAGAATGGTCAAAAACTCCGTACAGAGAGGGTCCGGGGACGTTTTTCAGTGACGACTGGGCAAATGCTCATTCTCCACGGATAACGACGATTTTCGTAGCTATCATCCTGGAGTTTCCCTCGGGCTCTACATCGACGGAGACCCAGCGGCCCGGCTTCAGATCGCCGAAGTCCAGGGATCGTTCCCTCTTATCGATGATCGGTGTGGATGGTTGAACGAAGATGCTCATCTCGTTCACAACGATGACTCGAGTCGTCTCTCTCGTCTCCATGATTGGCCCTTTGATAGAGAGGAAAGGCTCTGCCCAGGCCAAACAGAGGGGGAGGACACACAAAAGAATCAGAAAAAGCCATCTCTTCATGGGGTATCTCCTTTTTTGACGGGATGTGGGTTAACGCCTGCTAAAAGAAACACCTCCAGAAAATCCGGGTGATGCCTGCGGCATGGACCACTTCGGATGTGAAGATGCCGCCTCCGACGCCGATGTAGCTCGATCCCATTCCGTGGATGAGGGCGATAACCATTCCCGAAGGTATGGCGGTGCCAATGATCATCGACCGATCGCTCTTTTCTAGATCATCGGAGGTTTCATCGAAGTTGAGAACGGCCGCTGCGTTCATGTAATCGAGGGCATAGAGGCGGCCCGTGCCCAATCCCACGTAGCAGGGATCGTTTGGATCAACTGCAGTGGGGGTAAAGGTGGTGAGATAGGCCACCCCAAAATAGACGATGGTTGAGGCCAAAACCTTCTCCCCCGCGTTCTCATTCAGCTCGACGTACCACCCGTCGTAGGCGTAGAGGGCGGCCAGGGTGGCGGCTCTCTCTTGGTCTGTGCCGTCTTGGACGAGATTGCTTGTCACATCCACGAGGTCGCTCGCGATGAGGGGAGCCGCAGGGTCTCTGTCTTTTACGGCATAGATACGGTTAATGACCGATGTGTTTTTCGGGTTGGCCCGATCCCCAGTTCCCCAGAAAAGCATCTCATGGTCTTTCTCGAAAACCACATCAGGAGGATAGAAGATCTTCCGTCCACTTCCCGAGTCGTCAAATACCACCTTGGCCGTCCAGTTCAGGGGATCCGGATCACCGATGTCGAATCGCCACATCTGGCCCCCTGTGTCCCCGACGTAGAGGCGGTCGATAAGGTGCCCCGGGTCATCATTGGTATCGAGGGCGGTAATGGCGCTGGGGATGCAATAGGCCATTGAGGGGTTGGTCGCGGCGTCATAGGTAGACTTCCAGAGAAGGGTCCCATCGAAGAGATCGGCCACATAGACACCCCGGCCAGCGGTATCGGCGCCGACCACCGGGTCGTTGTCCTGATTGATATCATATCCACCGCCGAAAAAGACAACCATCCGGTCGTCAGTGCCAACCCTCACCTTTCCAACGACAGGGTCGGACCAACTCTGTCCCATCTCCGAGAAATCGGCCTGATCGGGGCTGATATGCCAGAGATACATCGGGGTATACGGATCAGTCACATCCAGGGCGTAATAGTCGCTGCCCCCCCTTCGCAGTCCAAAAACAAGGATGACCTGGTCATAGTCGGGGGCAGCTGGCTCAATGATCCCATCCATGTCAGTATCGAACACGGCCACCTTGGGGGCACCATCAATAAAATACTCGAGGGTGGCTCCGTTCATATTCTTGAGCTTTTCCAGAAGATGGGGGGGAATGAAACCCCACAGCTCCGATCCATCACTGTCGAGAAAGGCGTGGACCATCCCGTCATTGGCGCCCGCAAAGATCACAGAGGTTGAACTGTCGTAATGGACCACAACAGGGCGGGAATGGAGAAAGGCTCCCAGGATCCAATTCCGCCTTTCGGCAAAGTTGAGATCTCCATCCTCGTCGTGGGCGTCGTAACCGTACACAAAGTCGATGATCTTATTCCTTTCAATATCATCTACAGCGAGAAGCATCGCACTCGTCAGCCTGGGGTTGTTCTTTGAAAAACCATTGTTTGGGTGGTTCAACGGGCGCTCGGCGACGTCGAGCCAGGTATAGATGTTTCTAGCCGTGGTTCGGTTCAGAAGAACTTCGCCGACCCCTCCAAATTCGGTGTCTCCCCCATCTGGATCCGAACTCCCCCAGAATGAGACGGCCGTGTCGAGAATATGCCCCTCATCGTCGGTTGCCGCGTTTCCGTAGACGTCGAGAACGTCCCCCTTCTCGATATCGCCGCTTGCCGCTGTGGCAAGGGAAAACTTCTTGATGTTGCCCTTCCAGAAGGCGTTTTCGGTCGGCTTGAAAAGGGCGAGGTACATCCTGCTTCCGCTGGTCGTCTTCTCCATCTGGCTGATGGGAACCACAGGAGCGGTGAAAGAGGTGGACTCTTCCAGGATCTCCATGATGATCTTTTGGAACACGATGGCGAAACTCTGGGCGTTGTGGGCATGATAGTACTTTCCTCGTCCGTTCTCAGCCGTATCTTCAAGCAGTTGAGCGGCAACGGTGAATCCGATCGTATAGGTGACGAGGTTCTGTTTTTCATCCAAGGGGCTCAGGTCGGTATCATAGAGGTACTTGGCCACATCGTCGAGATAATCCGATCCGTCCTCATCATAAGTCCCCGGATCAGCGGCGTCACCGTCCACATCGCCGTTGCTTCCAAGGCTCGTGAGGATGGCGTTCTTATCCCTTGTCGGTTCCCCATCGGTGATGATGATGACGTAGTTTTTCTGGCACCAGTCGGTGATGGGGCTGGTATAGCTGACACCGGCATTGAAATAACTCGCTGCCCCCTGGAAATAAAGCCCCGCCTCGTAGAGGGTCTCTGCCAGGGGTGTCCACGTGTCAGCAATCAGCCCACCGATGGCGTTATGGAGATCAGCTCGGTTCACCGCGGTCATGTCTCTGACTTCTCGAAGGAGATGTCCCCCTTCTTCCGGGTTGAAGATCATGGCCCCGAAGCGGACCCCCCAGGTGGTATTGACAAAGCTTTGAATCGTCCCCTTGGCCACGCCGAGTCTGGGTAGCTTGCTCGAGCCCACGGTCGCAAGAAAGTTCAGGTAGTTGCCGGTGCGAAGATAACGGGTCACCTTCCCACCGCATTGGCTGTTCATCGTTATTGTGCCATTATAAAAGCCCTCGACTGCCAGGGCATTTCTGGCTTCGGGACAGACGATCGCGGCAACGGAATCTCGAAAGACATTGTCCCAAGTCCCTCGAAACCGATGGTAGACTGGGGTGGGGTTGTAGACACCGGGGTAGGGAAACGCCGGGTCATAGATGGAGCTTGAAATCTCGTTGTTCATACTTGCCGAATTGTCAAAGATAACCAGAACATTGGGCTCAACGCCCCCACCGCTGTTCGAATAGATTTCGGTGTCATCTGCAAATGAAGAAGCTCCTCCGAATATCACAAGCGCTGCGACCATCAACAACGTGATAGAGATGTTCTTTCTATACATGACAACCTCCCCTGGCCTCCCTACTGGCGATGCCTTTTTTTTCAAAGTGGTAAGGGTTGTGAGTCAATTTCTTTTCTCCCCTATGGGTGATAAAAAAAGCCCATCCGAAAGGATGGGCTGGGTTCGATTTCCCCAAGGTCTTCGGCGGTCCCGCTGCCTTTGTCTCTCTAGGACATTAGGCCGGTGACTTTGCGTCCTACCCTTTCGGAGTAGTTTGCCCTTGTCGGAACTGGGTTGAATTCGGTACGAGGCAATTTTCATACCATAATCGGAAAATTCAAGGATGTTGAGTAAAAACGTGAACTTAAGGGAGCTCCCAACCGCCGGCTCCTCAAATCGACACGCTCCTTCCCGAACATTTTGTCACACTGCTTGAAAAAACTTAATGCCCGGTAGCCTTGATCGGATCGCTCAAGGTGAATGCCACTCGGAATCTGAACCCCGGCAGGCTTTGCCCTCCTTAGCCCACCGATCCAGGTCCAACCTCGGTAGGGAAACCGAGCGGTGACTCTCCAGCATTGACAATGTCCTTGTTTGTTCTTGCTAGTGTAGTGTCCCAATAATAGCTTGTATAACTTACACGGTCGCACAGTGTCCTGAGGACCGACATTCTAAATCCGAAATTCGAATATCGAAATCCGAAACAAATCCGAATATCAAATGACCAAAATCGACTCGGCTGAGCGGCTCGACCTGAGCTTGCCGACAGGTCTCGTCGCAGGCCCAAACATGTTTAGAACATTAGAAAATTCGAGTTTTGATATTGTCCTTCGACTTGGCTCAGGATGGTGAGTCCTTCGACTCTGCTCAGGACCGTGAGCCTGTCGAACGGCTCGTCGAA
>CAYGBW010000054.1:0-4780 GCA_964348185.1 uncultured Thermodesulfobacteriota bacterium
CGGACGGCCAGGATCCTGTGGGACGGCGCTGTGGCAACCGGTTCTTGCCAATCAAAGTAGTCTCGGTACTTGGCTCCCTCTGCTTCCCTGCCCGAAATCACCCGCGCCTGGAAGATACCCTTTGACCGGTACAGGGCACGCATTTTCTCCCGGGCCCTCTGGTCTTCGTTCACCCACTCGGCGATGATATCCCGTGCACCGGCCAGGGCATCCTCCGCCGAATCGACCCCCTTCTCAGAGTCGATAAAGACGGCTCCTTCCGTAAGGGGATCCGTCGTCCCGTCCTGGTCGAAGAGAATCTTGGCAAGAGGCTGAAGCCCCTTTTCCCGGGCAATCGTTGCCCGCGTCCGTCGTTTGGGCCGGTAGGGCAGGTAAATATCCTCGAGGGTTGTCAGGGTCTCAGCCGCCCGTATCTTCTCTCTCAGTTCGTCTGTGATCAGCTCTCGCTCTTCAAGGGACTTCAGGATGCTTTCTCGGCGCTTGTGTAATTCCTCCAACCGGGCAACCCGGTCCCGGATGGTGGCTACGGCCACCTCGTCCAGAGCACCGGTGGCCTCCTTCCTGTAGCGGGCGATAAAAGGGACGGTGGCGCCCCCTTCGAGCAATTCGATCGTGGCCAGGACCTGGTGCGGTCCAAGCCCCAACTCGTTACCGATCCTGCTCGCATGCTCCTCTTTCATATCTCCCTCTGACCGCGCGACTCCCCTTGACGAACACCGATTCACGGAACGGGGTCAAGCCTTCTGACTGACTCAGAAGCATCCGACACCCGCGCTCTGCTGCAACGCTATCCATGGAAGAAACGACCTCGCCGTAATGATTCACAGGATGCTTTGAAATACACAAAGATGACTCACCGCAAAGACGCGGAGAGCGCAGAGGTTTTTCTCCTTTTTGGCCAATCGGGAGACAACGATTGGCCAAAAAAAGCTCAGGCCTTCGGCCATCCATTGCCTCGAAGAGGCTGAGAGGTTTTTTGTTTGTCGATATCTCCCGACAAACAAAAAAATCTTCTTTCTCTGCGTGCTCTGCGACTCTGCGGTGGAACATAGCAATTCAGCCTTCTGAAATTACCCCCTGAATACCTACGCCTTAGTAGGCTGGTTTCCTAGGAGACATATTGAGATTCGCTATAGAGAAAAACCACGGCAGGGCCGTTGAGGGCAGAATAGCGTTCCCAATAGTAACATGAATTGAGTACGAGTGACAGGAGGTAGGACGTTTTTTTCAACGATAGAGAGCCCCTGAACCCGGTCGAGAGAGGAGAAACCTCCCGTGCCGACTCCAGGACGGCAGACCAAAACCCGAGGCATCTGAACACAAAGGTATCGGCTCTCGAATCGATTCCGTTCAGTCGACAAGAATCCTAAGCCTTCCGGCTATCCTCAAAGGTCAGCGTATCGATGGCAAACGACCCTGTGCGAGGAGGAGAGGTGAACGACCTTGGGTTCCACCTCCTGACAGATGCCCCCCAGTGATTCAGGACACCGTGCATGAAAGCTGCATCCCGGGGGGATATAGAGAGGGCTTGGAATATCTCCTTCGAGGAGGATCTGATTCTCCGGCTGTCTCGCCTGGGGAAGGGGCACGGCAGACAAAAGGGCCCTGGTGTACGGGTGCAGGGGCGTCTCAAACAGTTCGTTCCCATCACCCTCCTCCACGATCTCCCCCAGATACATCACCGCCATCCTGTCGCAAACGTACCGGATGACCGCCAGGTTGTGTGAGATAAACAGATAGGTGAGGGACATCTGATCCTGGAGATCCTCCAGGAAATTGAGGGTCTGGGCCTGCACCGAGACGTCCAGGGCCGATGTGGGCTCATCGAGAATGAGCATCTTGGGATGGAGGGCCAGTGCCCGTGCGATCCCCACCCTCTGTTTCTGTCCCCCGCTCAGCTCATGGGGAAAGCGGTACATATGCTCTCGCTTCAGTCCCACGATCTCCATGAGTTCTTGAACCCGCCGTCTGCGGGCACGCCCACTCAGGTGCTCGTGAATCACGAGGGGTTCCCCCACGTTCTGAAGGATCGTCTTTCTCGGGTTCAGGGAGGAGTGGGGGTCCTGAAAAATCATCTGCATATCGCGCCGAAGTTTCTGAAGAGAACTCTGATTGAGGATGCAGAGATTGGTCCCGTTGAATAAGATGTCCCCTGCCGTGGGGTCGACCAACCGGAGGATGGTCCTGGCCAGGGTGGTCTTTCCAGACCCGGACTCCCCCACAATGCCGTAAGACTCACCGGTTTGAACCTCAAAAGAGACGTTCCGCACCGCCTTGACGGTCTCCCTCGTCTTGCGGAGAAAGCCTCCCCTGATAGGAAAGAACTTGCTGACGCCTTTGACCTCAAGAATGTTCATTGTCCTCTGCTGTCTTCCTCCGACGGCAAACCTCCCGACGGCCACGAGGATTCAAAAAGAAAGCAGGCCACCTGATGACCTTCGTCAATACCATTTAGAATCGGTTTTACCCGCCTGCATATGTCCATGGCGTGGTCACATAGGGGGTGGAACCGGCACCCTTTCGGAGGGTGGATGAAATCCGGGATCGTACCCCGGATACCCCGAAGCGTCTCTTTTCGTCGGGAGAGATTGGGTATCGATTGCAAGAGCCCTTTTGTATAGGGGTGAGAGGGTTTGTCGAAAATCTGTTCTATGGTCGTAGATTCGACAATATTGCCCGCATACATGACAGCGATCCTCCGACACACACTTGCCACCACACCCAGGTCATGGGAAATCACAAGGACAGAGTGACGGAATCGTTGGACGAGATCTCTAACCAGACGCAGGATCTGCGCCTGGATCGTCACATCCAATGCTGTGGTCGGCTCATCGGCAATGAGGATCTCCGGCTCTCCTGCCAATGCCATGGCAATCAGGACTCTCTGACGCATGCCCCCGCTGAACTCATGGGGGAATTCCTTGATCCGAACTCTTGGGTTGGGGATTCGCACCGCGTCGAGGAGGTCGATGGCTCTCTCCAGGGCCTCCCTCCTCATTATGCGTTCCTGTTTATGTCTTGCATGCCCCAGAATGACATCGACCATCTGTTTTTCAATGGAGAATACCGGATTCAGATAGGTCATCGGATCCTGGAAGATCATGGCGATCTTGTTCCCACGGATTCTCTCCATCTCTTTTTCCGGAATACGGAGTAAGTCTTCTGAATGGAAAAGAATCTCACCGGACATGATACGCGTCGGAGGAACCGGGAGAAGGCCGAGGATCGCCTTGGCTGTGATCGACTTGCCACAGCCCGTCTCTCCAACGAGCCCCAACGTATCTCCCCGGTTCAACCCGAAGGAACACCCATCAAGGACCTGAGCCCTTCCCTCGAAGGTATCGAAATGAATCTTCAGGTTCTTTACCTCTAAGACGCTCGAATCCGTGTTCATTCCCGATCTACTTTCCGTTGGCCAAGTCTAAAACCTTAGGCTTTCACGGGAACAGCTTTAGCCTATTATGCATTTCGAATATCGAATAAGGAATTCCGAACAGCAGAAGTTTGTAAAGGAAAAAGGCAACATTCCTCACTTCCATATTCTGCGGTTCCTTGTTCTTCTGTTCTGCGGTTTACAAAGCATGACTTCCGGACGTAATAGAATTCTACCTGCTTTATCATGTACTGGTTTAATCCCGGTAGTAACCTCGGCTTTGTGGATCCAGAATGTCCCGGAGACCATCCCCAAGCAGGTTGAATCCCAGGACCGTGACAAAGATCGCGAGTCCCGGAAAGAGTGCGTACCACCACCAGTTGGGAAGGTAGTTTCTTGCTATGCTGATCATGGCACCCCACTCAGGAGAGGGAGGCTGGGCTCCCACCCCGATGAATCCGAGACCAGCCTCTGCCAGAATGGCCATCCTCATGTCCATTGAGGCCTTGACAATAATTGGCGAGGTGCAGTTGGGCAAGATATGCAAAAAGATGATTCTGGCCTTGTTCGCCCCGACAGAGCGAGCTGCTTCAATGTATGATTCCTCTTTCAGGGACAGGGTCTTTCCCTGAACCAACCGGACGTACCCGGGCCACCAGACGAGGGAGAGAGCGATCATGGAATTGGTGATCCCGGGTCCGAGGGCACCGATGATCGCCAAAGCCAGGATCAGTCCGGGTATGGACAGGAAGATGTCGGTGATCCTCATGATCACCTCGTTGATCCAGCCACCGACAAATCCGGCGGTGATCCCCAGGGGGACCCCAATTCCCATGGCAACAACCACGATGATGAGGCCGATCCTCAGGGAGATTCTGGTCCCAAGGATGACACGGGTAAAGACGTCTCTCCCCATTTCATCGGTTCCAAACCGAAAGACCGAATCCGGGGCCGTCAGTTTCTGCGACATATGAACCGCCCCGGTCGCATCCTGAGGAAAGGGGACGATGAGGGGCCCGATCAACGCGATGAGAAAGAAGATTCCCACGATGATCACTCCCGTAACGGAAAGCGGGCTTCTGCTGAACAGATACAGGGACAGACGGATATCGCGGAAGAGGCTCTCGTGCTCTTCTCTCCACTGGGCCCACGCACTCACCCCGGCTCCAGGTTGAACGCCAACTGTCACGTTCTTCTCATCCATGGATCATCCTACCCCTCACTCATAGCGGACCCTCGGGTCCAACACGCCATAGACAAGGTCAACGATAAGGTTGGCCACCATGAAATTCAGCCCAACAAGCAAGGTGACCCCCATGATGGGTTGGAAGTCCGTGTTTGACTGGCCGGGGACGGGACTCTATGCGGTGCAGTCGGCGGTTTACTCTGACTTCCAACCCATCATGG
>CAYGBW010000055.1:0-22617 GCA_964348185.1 uncultured Thermodesulfobacteriota bacterium
GCCACGGCGGACTCAGGTGAGTAGGTTGGTGCATACAGGGGTCGGCCCATCCAAAATGTTCCCCTGACCACGCCTTGACCAGGATGGTGTGTACCTCTTAGCTTTCTGTCGGGCAATCAAATCTTGAAAGGCTTTGGCTCTTTGCTTTTTTATTCTGACTCCTGACTCCTGGCTTCTGTCTCCCCGTTTGACTCTTCCGGAATTTCCCCTTAATATTTGAGATAGGAGGGTATGGGGGAAATCGTGACCGAAACCATGGAGATCATTGTCCGACATCTGCTGGATAGTCTGGGAGAAGGGATTATCTTCTTCGATTCTGACAACAGGGTACGATGGACAAACGAGACATTTGAAAGGATGCGGGGGAAATCAGAGTCAGGTTCCCTCCTCGGGAAATCAATCTTCGATTGCCACCCCACGAAAGACCACGGGAGGGTTTCTCAGATTCTCAACGATCTCAAAACGGGGCGGGAGACGATCCGATACCACCGTGTGAAGCGTTCGGGTATTGTCGCCTCCGAGAGGGAGCCTCGCTATGATATGTTTTACACGGGTGTGAGAAATGGCCAGGGCGACTATCTGGGCACTGCGATGATCCTCCGGGACATCTGGGAGATCAGGAACCTTCAGGATCAGGTTCAACGGTCTGAAGAGAAGTATAAGGACCTTGTGGAAAATGTCGATTCAGGAATCTTTTCTCTGAACGGGAAGGGGAGAATTACATACGTGAACAACGGTCTACTGAGAATGCTCGGCTACCCCTTGAACGAGATGAACAATCGGATGTGGACCGAACTCGTCAAACCCGAAGCAAGAGCTGAGGCGGAGCGAACGTTCAATTCAGTTTTATCGCAACGGAAAGGGCCGATCCTGGAGACCCAACTGGTACACCGGGATGGGAGACCCATTTACGCCCTTGTGAACCTATCTGCCCTTGAGGTCGATATGGAAGGCCAGTCCGTGGTCCGGGGAATCGTGACCGACGTTACCGCCCAGAAGGAATTGGAAAGGGAGACCTTGGAGAGGGAAAGGTTCGGCGGCGTGATTGAGATGGCCGGCACAGCCTGTCATCACCTCAATCAACCCTTGGCCAATATCCTCATAAGGGCGCAAATGCTCCTGAGGGAGAGAGACAAGGAGGACCCCAGTCATCGTATCGCTCAGATCATCGAAAAAGAGGCCATTCGGATGAAAAACATCACCCGAAAAATCCAGAACATCACCAGCTACGCCACGGAGCCCTATGTAGAGGGGCGGTCCAGGATCATCGATCTGGAAAGGGCCTCAGCGAAGAAGTAAGGTCCGGATCCCTCAGAGTGCGGCCGACCGACCCCGTCCCTGCCGGTTTGTCTCCTCGATACCCCTTATTCCGTTGTTCCCGAACACTCCTTTCCCCTTTCCCACACTTAGCTTCTCATGGAGCAACCCAACGCAATTCGGATTCATCCGAACATACGTCCTTCCCCTCAACAGGAGGGAATTTGAAGGGTTCTGGATGGACCCCAATGGACTCAATCAACCCAATTGACCCAATTAACCAAACGAATTATTCCTTTTGAGAGCTTGATTTGGCGGGAGTTGGACGTTAAATTGTAAAGACCTATCCCAAAATGCCGGTTCGAGAGATTCAATGGATTTTGAGAAAGAGGTTGAGGAGATCAAATATACGCTCAAAATCCTTGACAACAAGGTTGGGGAGATAACCCGGTCCATCCGCGCCTATGTCGATTACCAGACGGAGAGTCGGGTGGAGGAGGGGCTCGAAGAACTTCAGCAACGGATTGAGCGGAGGCTTTCAAGCCTGGAAAGCCGAATTAAGACTCTGGAGAGAAACGGACAGGGAGAGAGCACACCATGAAGAGATTCTTCTTGATATCTGCCATCTCGATCGGACTGTTTTTTGTCGCCATCCCCCCCTCACAGGGAGCGGTCTGGCATGCCCTTCACCCGTGGACCATGGAAGAAGAGTTGCGGTTTGGGGCCTGGGTTTCTGAATATGTGGATGAAAACTTCTTCATCAATCACCGAATTCCAATCGATTGTGCCGACGTTTCTTACGGGCTTCGCTGGATCTATTCTCGTATCCGAAGGCTGCCTGTCGCCGCCTCGGGCAAGTATGGGGAGTTTCTTGGCCACTGGTCCAAGAATTGGGATCACCTTCCCTCCCATTCAAGATGGGACAAAGACCCCCGTTTTCGGGCGGCCCTTTATCACATCCTGGCAATCACCACAACAGAATCAATCCCCAACGACACCTATCCCATCGAGGTAAATCCACGAACTGTGACCCCTGGCACGGTCTTCCTCACCACAGAGGCTCACACCGGCGTTATCGCCCGGGTCGTCCTCGACGGAAGCACGATCCATCCTCTCCAGACCTGGGAAGCCTCCCTGCCCGTGAAGCGGCAGAAACTGAAGATGAGAGATTTTCTGATGCACAGCCCCAATGCGGCGAATCAGTCGGGCCTTCTCAAATTTCGATGGGTGGAGCAGATGAATGGAGTATGGCGATACATGGAGCGGCAGGATCAGGCTATCTATTCTGAGGAGCAGTATGGTCCAGCCTTCTTCCGGGAAACCACGGTCTATCCCGACGCCGTGGCTAGGCGCATAGATCCCCGTCAACACGATCCCCGGAGAAAGGCCGAGCGGGTCATTGACCTGATCGTGAAGATGTTGGACGAACGGGTTCTGATCGTGCTGAGTGGTTATGGCTACTGCTCTGAGAAACCATGCCCAGAAGTGTCTGACATGTGGGAGGTCTACAGCACCCCTCTTCGGGATCGAAAGATTCGACTCCTATTTTGGTATCTCGATACCATTGTGAAGGAGAACGATCTGGATCCAGAGCCGTTTCTCGCCAGGATGGAAGCGACCCGATTCGACATCGGGAACAAAAAGACAATTGACCTGCTCCACATCTATCGAAACAGAGAATGGCTCTCCTATGATCCCGATGATTCCATCGAGATGCGGTGGGGCCTTGAGAAATGCGAAATGATTCAGTCGAGGCTAAAGGCACTCCAAGAGGCCATCCAGTTTGTCCAGGAGACCTATGAGGAAGAGGATCCCCCTTACGCCGAACGGGTCATCAGGGGGTATCAGAGAGAAATGGAAAGGCTGAGAGGGGAGCAGCAGGCCTCGCAATGCGAGCAGCGTCTCGTGGGTCTCGAGTGAGGGGACAGGCTTCCTTTTGAGCCCCCACGGCTTTCGTCCAAACTCTATCGTGGATCTGCATGGAAGAAGGCTGAGCTGAATTCGGTTCGTTTGAAAAGCCGCCGCCATTCCCGATCGACGTTCCTCTGGATCTTCTCGATTTCTTCATCAGAGAGATGGCTGAATCGGCCCTGGGCTTTCAGGTACTCCCTTACGGGGATCGCGTCGGGGTTGACGTTCAGGGTGTATTGCTCCCCGTGTTCGATCTCCAGAAGGGGAAAAACCCGGGCTCTCACTGCCAGTCGTGACAGATGGACCACCTTTTCCGGTGGAACTCGCCAACCCGGAGGACAGGGAGACAGAAGATGGATGAATTTGGTCCCGGAGATCCCCTTGGCTTTGGTTATCTTACGGATCATGTCCTCCGGGTAGGCGATCGTGACGCTGGCCACATAAGGGACCCGGTGGTCTGCCATGATCTCGAGCATATTCTTTTTGGGCCGTTCTTTGGGATTCTTGGCCGGTGTCGTGGTGGTCCACGCACCGTAGGGTGTCGCTGAACTTCGCTGAATCCCGGTGTTCATATAGGCCTCATTGTCGTTGCAGATGTAGATGAAGTTGTCATCCCGCTCGGCAGCGCCGGAGAGGGATTGAATGCCGATGTCAAACGTTCCCCCATCGCCAGCCCAGGTGACGACGGTGGTCTCTTTGTCTCCGAGAACCTCAAGGGCCGCAGCAATTCCGGCCGCCGCCGCCCCCCCGGTCTCAAAGGCCGTGTTGTAAACGGGAACATCAAAAGCCGAATGGGGAAAGGCTCCTGGAATGATCGACCAGCAGCAGGCGGGAATCACAAGAATCGTCTTCTCACCCAAAGCCTTCAGGGCCAGGCGCATGCCCACGGCGGCTCCGCATCCCGGGCAGGCGAGATGTCCTGCGCCCAGAAGCTCTCCCTCGGGAATCCTGTAGTTTCTCATGGCTTCTCCTTGGTTGGGGTCTTCCCGTTGTCCCCTCGGTCAATTTGAAGGGTTACAGGCTACTGCTTCAACCCCACCCAGATGATGTCCTCCTCCGGGTGGTCGTTTTCCAGGGTGTAGGAGATCATTTCCCGAATCAGCCCTGGGGTGACGTCCCTTCCCCCGAGTCCCGTGACAAAGCCGAAAACCCTGGGCCTCTCCTCCTCGTTGCAGAAGGTTGAGCGAATCTCTTGAGCAAAAAAGCCGCTCTGGCCGAAAGAGAGTCCGCGGTCAAGGACGGCGACTTTTCGCGTACCCCCCAGAACCTCCCGTATCTCCTCGGCGGGAAAAGGCCTGAACATCTTAATCTTCAGCAGGCCGACCCGGATTCCTTCTCTGTTCAGCTCATCTGCAACAAATCGAGACGTGCTGGTCACAGCCCCAGAGGTCACCAGAACCGTGTCGGCTCCATCCCAGTTATACTTCTCCATGACCCCATAACCCCGGCCCAACAGCCGCTCATATTCCTCATCCACCTCTCTGGCCACCTGTTTGGTCTGATCCATGGCTTTTTGGATCTCGTAGCGAAACTCCATATAGTAGTCCGGGCTTACGATAGGGTTGAAGGACTGATGGCGGCGGGCGGTCAGGGTGAACTCGCTCTGGAAAGGAGGCAAAAATGCATCGATCCGGTCTCCGTCCGGGATGTCCGTGGGCTCGGCTGTGTGGGACAGCACAAAGGCATCGAGAACGACCATGACGGGGAGTTTCACCTTCTCCGCAATCCGGTAGGCCTGGGGAATCGTATCGACGACCTCCTGATTGTCCTCGCAGTAAAGCTGTATCCATCCCGTGTCCCTCTGGGAGAGACTGTCGCTCTGATCGTTCCAGATGTTCCACGGGGAGCCTAGGGCTCGATTGACATTGACCATGACCACCGGCAGCCTGGCACCGGCTGCCCAGTGGAGCATCTCGTGCATCAGGGCCAACCCATGGGAAGACGTGGCGGTGAAGGATCGAGCCCCAGCCGTACAGGAGGCGAGGATACTGGCCATTGCCGAATGTTCCGACTCGACTTTGAGGAATTTTGCCTTCAGCATCCCATTGGCGCACATCTCGGAGAGTTCTTCTACGATCGTCGTCTGGGGAGTGATCGGATAGGCTGAGATGACCTGAACCCGTGAAAGCTTCACCCCGTGCGCCACGGCCTCATTGCCCGTGATGACTTTCTTCATCTTCTCTCCTCCTCCATGGAGATGGCATACCTGGGACATTCGGTGAAGCAGATTCCACATCCCTTGCATTGGTCGTAGTGGATTGCGTGCTGAAGCTTTCTCGTATTCTTCAAAATAGAAACATCAGGACAGAAGACATAACAGTTTTCGCATTCGTTACAGGTCCCACACTTAAAGCATCGGCCCGCCTCATATCGGGCCTGTTGCCGGATCAGTCCCCTGTTGACCTCTCTGAAATCCCGGATTCTCGCGGAAGCAGAGACCCCCCTCCTCTCCGTCCGCTTCATCGATTCAAAATACGTGGCGTTCAGCTCGTCAAAGGAGACGACATGGCGGTTCAGTGCCCTGTATTCCCCGTCCAGGTACTTCCGCATGGAGACACCGCCGGTCTCACCGATCTGTGTCATTTCCAGGATCTCCGAGAGATTCTCCCTTCTGAGAAAACGATCTATGGAAATGGCCCCTTTCTTTCCCGATCCGATGGCGTGGGCCACCGTTCGAAGAGGAGAAACCAGATCCCCCCCGAGAAAAATCCCCTTCGATTCCCACCTCGACGTATCCTCAAGGGTGAGAGGCGCCCCATGTTCTATCAGACCCATGTCAGCAGTCTCCCCGATTGCCACCAGAATCCCATCCACATCCCGGGTGAAGTTGGACCCCTCAATGGGGATGGGCTGTCTTCGACCGCTTGCGTCCTCATCGCCCAGCTTCATCCTGACACACTCGAGCCCGGCTACCCTACCTCTCTCTCTAATGATCCGAACAGGCTGGGTGAGAAACTCAATCTCGATGCCCTCTTCCACGGCTTCCTCAATTTCGCTCTCAAAGGCAGGCATTTCATCCTGGCTCCTCCGATAGAGGATAAGGGGCCGTGATCCCACGCGGCGTGCAGAACGGGCCGCATCGAGGGCCGTGTTTCCGCCCCCGATCACGGCGACCCTTTTGCCGAGGCTCGCCTTCCCGTTCATCCTGATCTCCCGGAGAAAGGTGAGCCCAGGGATCACCCCGGCCCCGTCTTCTCCCGGAATTCTCAGTTGCTGACTGGTGTGGGCCCCTGTGGCCAAGAAGATGGCCTGGTAGGCTCCCCGAACTCTGTCAAAAAAATGCCTATCGACTCGCACATCTGTCCGGATCTTGACACCCATCGCCTCAATGTCCGAGATCTCCCGGTCGAGTACGGCGAGGGGAAGACGGTACTCAGGGATGCCGACCCGCAGAATCCCTCCCGGAATGGGAAGGGTTTCAAAGACTTCGGGTTCGTACCCGAGTCGGGCCAGATGATAGGCACAGCTCAGCCCTGCCGGGCCCGAGCCAATGACGGCGACCTTTTCGGATCGCTTTTCCAAACGGTCCAGGTGGCGTGAGGCCACCCGCGTGGCTGCATCAGCCACAAACCGCTCCAGACGGTTAATGGAGACGGGTTGGTCATACTCGCCTCGATTGCAGCAGGTTTCACAGGGATGGGGACAGACTCTCCCGCACACGCCGGGAAAGGGATTTTCCTCCTTGACTTTTAGCCAGGCCTCCTTGACCTTTCCCTCTTCCACCCGCATCAAGAACCCGACAATATCAATCCCGGCGGGGCATGCCTGATTACAGGGAGCGGTCTTGTCTTCATACTTGGGTCGCATGTGCCGCCAACTGCCGGTTTTGCTCCATTTCATGTCTCCGAAGGAAACCGGGGCATAGGGCAGGTGCGGCCCCTCTGGGTAATTGAGAACCTTTGGCATGAGATCTCCTCACGGATGGGGCAGCCTGGACTGTTGGGTGTTGCCTGGCCAAGCGTCCTCCAGGGATCTGTATCGGCCTGGAAGAATGGCCTTCTCATAGGCCTCCAGGGCGGCCCGGGTATTGGCCTCCTTCTTGGTGGGAACGGCCTCCTCTATGGATTCGACGACTGCATCAATGCCCACGAGGCCCGTGATCCTGGAGAACCCGCCGAGAATAGCCGTGTTCACAATGGGCTGCGTCCTTGATCCCAGATGGTTCTCCGCGGCGATTCTTGTCGCATCGACCGTTGCAACCCGAAAAGAGGCAAAATCCTTGAATTCTTCCGGATGGTGATCAGAGTTGAGAACAACCCATCCGTTCTCCTTCAGCCCGCTTGTGACATCGACGACTTCGATTAGGGTTTGATCGAGGACCACGATGTGATCGGGTTGGTAAACATTGGTTCGCAGTTTGATAGGGTGGTCGTCAATTCTCAGGAATGCCATCACAGGGGCACCCCGCCGCTCCACACCAAAGGCTGGGAAAGACTGCACGGATTTTCCCTCTTTGAAAAGGGCCGACGCGAGGAGCTTTGACGCTACCACAGCCCCCTGTCCTCCCCGGCCATGAAATCGAATCTCGATCATTCTCTCTCCTTTTCCGATTTTGAGACCCTGGTCCCCTCTCATGGAGCAGAGGGATCCTCAGAAAATGGTTTCCCTGCAGAGTCCCCTGACCGGGCCGGCCAGGGCGCATCTCAGGACATTGAAAAGATGACGGCAATCGCTTTGGCGTTCCTCCTCCCCAGGGCCCTGTAACCGTGGGGAACGTCCGATTCAAAATAGAGGCTGTCTCCCGCTTTGAGTCGATACACCTCGTCTTTTGTCTGGAACTCCAAATTCCCCTCGAGGACGAAGATAAACTCTTCCCCCTCGTGGCTGTAGAACGACACCTCTTCTCTGCCCTTTCTCTCAAACTCAACCAGAAAAGGCTCCATGCTTTTCCGGCTTTTTTTGTAGGCCAGGGATTCGTAGAAATACCCCCCATCCGGACGTCCCAATTGCCTCGTATCGAGACGCTCCCTCTCGAATCCCCGCACAACAGCCACCTTCCTTTCATTGTTCGGTTCTTGGAAAAAGAAGGCGATGTCTTTCTCCAAGGCTCTCGATATTTTGAGGAGAGTGGAAATTGGGGGGACGACAATCTCGTTCTCGATTTGTGAGAGGAGGGGTTTTGACAGGCCGGTGGCTCTGGAGAGATTTTGGAGGGTAAGGGCCTTTCCCTTTCGGAGCTCACGAATCTTGCGCCCGATATTCAAGGCCTTGACGCCGTCAGGAGCTTCAGAACGGGTACCCTGACCCCTAAGGTTGATCTCCCCCGGGGCGCTGCCATGAAAATGATCGGGGTTTACCCCATTGAAGCAATCACCGGGCGATGATTTCATTTCACCAAATTTTATTTTGATTATATCAAATTTTCTCAGCATGTCAAGACCCCATGAACGTGATTATTATTCGCCGCAGACCCACGCAGACTCACGCAGACATTTTGCTCGGCCGACCTGGCCGAGCAAAAAATACAATCGCTTCGCGATATAACAGTCCATAAACGCGTTAAGCCCATCAGTGTTGAAATTGGTCTCCTGTTAACTGTTATTCCTCCCAATGAAGATGGTCATTGATAGATATTTGAGCTGCCCGGAGGGCGAGCGGTTTTCCCTGGCCAGGCTTGCCGCGCCAGAGCATTGTGCGCCGGCGGGTCGGCCGGGGAAAGATCTATCTCCGTGTGTCCGTGTGGGTCTGAGGCTGATTGATTCTAGGAGAATTTGAGTCTTGGATTTGCTTGCGGCTTTGCCGCACTGTGACTCCACAAGCAAGATTCCCGCCAAGATTTCCTCATGGTCGACACCCTGCGCTCAGGCCGAGCCGACATCAGGACGCTGAGGGCCTTTGATCTCCTTTCGACCCGTATCAAAGGCCAAAACCTCCCAAGAGCCCTCAAAAGCAATGGGCCCTGGGGGGGCTCGCGTTTACCGAGGGACGCCCAGATATTGTCATAAGTGAGTGGGGGGTCAGGATTTCTCGAGGCACATTCATCGTGCTCGGGGTACGGGGTTTCACCCTGATCGAAGCGGGAGTTCAAGGAGTGTTCCAGTCAAAACTGAGAGTTCAGTAGCCTTATCCCACCGTAATTCGTCCGATTCCGTGGATGCGCATCCAGAGGGTCACACAGAGGAGAAGGAACATGAGAATAAGGAAAACCCAGTCGAGGGACGTAAAACGCAGTTTTTTGTAGTAGGTGCGGCGGCCTGAACCATACCCCCTTAGTTCCATTGAAAGCCCCAGACGATCCGCCTTTTCTATGGCAATAAAGACGAGGGGAAAAGCGATAGGAGCAAATGTTTTTATTTTCTTGACGGGATTCCAACCCTCAACGGCGTGGGCTCTCGATAGTTGGGCCTGATATATGACCATCACTTCGCCCATGATAATCGGAATGAATCGAAGGGCAGTGGTAAACATGAAAGCGTAATCGTAGGGAACTCTGAGTTTCTCTACCAGGGACATGACGATGTCCCTGGGCTGTGTCGTCGTAATGATCATGGGAAACACACTCACAATCGCCATGACCCTCAGCGCCATGGCAGCCCCGTAAATCAATCCTCCATGCGAAATCGGCAGCCATCCCCCAACGACCGGCCAAGACGGGGGAAAAACGGTGAAATAGACTTGGCCTTTCTTGAGGAACAGACACTGGAGAACAAAAACAATGACGGCAAAAAACGCCATGGTCAACAAATAGCTCAGACTCTCTTTGAGAACCTTTCCGACAATGGATAGTCCAAAAACCAGTCCAAGCACGACGACAATATATGTTGGATTGGTGAAAACCATGGCCATGGCCATGACAGTGGCAGCAAGGGAGAGTTTTGTTATCGGATGGAGTCTATGAATTATGGATTCTTTGTAGACATACTCAATCATGGCGGTTAACTTGGCGGAGAAATCAAATCAAGGGTTTTCTTGAGCATCTCCTCAACGGAAAGTACCGTATTCGGGTAGAGGGAATCAAATCGTTGTGCCAATTGGGTAATTGGCGGAGGCGACAAAAAGGTACGCTTCAACTGCTCTGTTTGCGAAAAAACCTCGCGAGTTGATCCCTGCAAGAGAATCTTGCCATCGCGGAAGACCAGGACTCGTTCGGCGTATTTCGCAATGAGCTGCATATCGTGGGTAATAAACAGGATGGTGTGGCCATCGAGGTTGAGTTGCCGAATTAGTTCGAGCATCTCGACTCCATCTCGAAAGTCCTGACCCGTTGTCGGTTCATCTACAATGAGAATATTCGGTTTCATCGACAGGACCGACGCCACCGCGACGCGTTGCCGTTGCCCCTTACTGAGCTGTTTGGGATTGACCTTCTTAAAGGTCAGAAGGCCCACAGCGGCGAGGGATTGCTCGACTCTTTCCGCAACGACATCTTCATCAAAGCCGAGATTGCGCGGTCCGAAGGCCACTTCTCCTTCCACGGTATCACAGAATATCTGGTGGTCTGGGTTCTGAAAGACATACCCCACCTCCCGCGCGAGCTCGGAAACCCGTTTTTTCGAAATATCCTCCCCCTTGATGAGAATCTGTCCTTTCGTGGGCTTTAGGAGCCCGTTCAGATGTTTCACAAAAGTGGTCTTCCCCGAGCCGTTTTGGCCCATGATCGCTACAAAGTCCCCGGCCTCGACCCTGACATCAATGCCTTGGAGGGCTTTTACACCCGATGGATAGGTATGATGAAGCCCCAGACTCTCAATAATTGTTCTCATTGGCATTTTCCAGAATCGCGGAGGATGCCCTTCAAGACAGCCTCCGCTTCGTCAACGGTGAGGGGGAGTCTCTCGGCAAGCATCGATCCGCCGAGTTTGTCAGATAGAGAAATCATAAAGTCCGTGACCTCCGGGACCCTGATGCCCACACGAGCCAATAGATCCCGATGGGAATAGACGCGTCTGGGATGACCGTCAAGAACGATCTTGGCTTCGGACATCACCAAGATACGATCGCAGTTGACGAGGTGGTCCACTTTCTGGGACACAACGATAATGGTCATGCCATATTCACGATTCAAGCGGTATAAAGCCTCAAATACCTCTTGAGTCCCGATCGGGTCCAATTCGGAAGAGGGTTCATCAAGGAGCAACAGTTCCGGAAGCATGCTGAGAACAGCAGAAATCGCAACCCGTTGTTTTTGTCCCCCTGAAAGCGTGTTGATCACCCGATTTCTCAGATGCGTTATGCGGGTGCTCTCCAGGGCCCCAGCCATCCGAGTCTCGATCTCTTCTGGGTCGATCCCGATATTCTCAGGACCGAAAACAATCTCCTCTTCCACGGATATCGAGACGGTTTGGAAATCGACATCCTGAAAGACAGTCCCGACAATATGGGCAAGTTGGCCAAGCGTCAGACCCCTGACCTCCTGGTTTTTGAGGAAAACACCCCCCCTGAGGTCACCGCTAATGTAGTGGGGAATGACACCATTGATACAGCTGAGTAAGGTGCTTTTGCCCGCTCCAGCAGGCCCGGTAATACCAATAACCGAACCCCTTTCGATAGTCACGTCAATGCCGGTCAGGGCATCTTGCGTCCCCCGTGGATACTTGAAACTCAAATTCTCAACCCTGACGATTTCATCCATATCAGCGTCAGCCAATGCTCTAGACGTTTCTCATGTAAAGGGATTTGGCTGGTATATAGAGGATTACGGCGATGATGAGATTGACGAGAGTGGTCAATAAGAGAACCGGCCAAACAACAGTCCAGTACACCTGAACCGGGAAAACACCCAAAAACAGGTAAATGGTAATGAAAACCCCTCCACTAATGAGGCTATAGGCAATCACTCCAAGGGCGGCTCTCCAGGAGAACTTCCAGGTCAACAGATCCCCCTGAATGTAGCGCGCGATAATCGCACAACTCAGGGCGCCAATCATATGGGTTGGAATATTCAGCCAGGGGATGGCAGACTTGGAAAAGAACATCCCAATCAATCCGGCAACCAAACCAATGCCAAGGGAGGCCAGGATCGCCGGTCGCACCAATAAGATGGCAAGTGACGTGAAACATACCACGGTATCCGGCGTCACATTGCCGATCTGGGGTATGAAGGAATAAAGACCAGCACCGATTGCAATCAGAATTGCTGTTAAGGCGAGTTCTTTTGCTTTCATTTTGTCCTCCTTCTCCCAATTGATTAGCTGGATTTTACCTGCAAAAGGATGATAGAGAAACCCGGCAAAAGGTGAGATATGTTGATCCCCAGATCCAAAGCCTCACCTCTCTATTCGATGTTTTACCATTGCTTCTTGGAGCTTCCTTTTCAGATTCCTCAAGGTACATCGGCGATCGTCGCTTCGTCGAAGAGATCGATTCCGGGCCTTATCAGGGCCTCAATAAGATCCAAGGGATTGGACATTGGGACCACTTTAGCAGAACAGATTTGGCGTGTCAATAATAGAATTCGTGGATTTTCCTGACTTCTGGCTTCGTTTTGACGGCCCTTTGCCCAAATCCCATTGCCTACGTGTCAGAACTTTGAAATCGCTAGAAAAATCATATGGTTAGGTCGCTTAGCCCATCGCCAACTCGACAGCTCAGCCGATTATTTATCCCGATTTGTCATTTGAACTTTGTCATTTGTAATTCTAGTCCTTACGTTCTCCTTATTGACTTTCCGCAACCACACGCCGGTTTTCTGAGGAAACTCCTCAATCTTTTCTGTTGACAGATGGAGAGGAACCTTCTAGATTCTTGTGAGCAATAACCCCTCGAGTCAAATGATCGGATTAGGAGGTACCTCATGGAAATGGGAGTGATGCCACCGGAACCCTTCAGAATCAAGATGGTGGAACCGATTCGACAGATACCCAGAGAGGAGAGGGAGAAGCGGATTGAGGAAGCCCATTTCAATGTATTCCGCTTGAAACCGGATGATATTTACATTGACCTTCTCACCGACAGTGGGACCTCAGCCATGAGTGACCGACAATGGGCGGGCCTGATGTTGGGAGACGAATCCTATGCGGGTTCCCGGAATTTTGATCACCTGGAACAGACGATCAAAGAACTGATGGGATTCCGATATGTGATTCCCACTCATCAGGGGAGGCCCGCCGAAAACATCCTGACTACTGTTCTGATTCAACCCGGGCAAATCGTTCCCGGCAACACCCATTTTGACAGTACCATGGCCCACATCCAACACAAGAAGGGAGTTCCCGTTAATCTGCCCATCCCTGAGGCATTGAAACCCGATGTGTACCATCCCTTCAAAGGAAATGTTGATCTCGGGAAGCTGGAACCCCTCCTCGAAAGGGAAAGCAGAAACATCCCCTTCTTCCTGATGACGGTGACCAATAACACGGGTGGAGGCCAACCGGTCTCTATGGAAAACATCAAGAAGACTCGAGAGATTACCTCTGAATATGGGGTTCCCCTCTACTTTGATGCGGCTCGGTTCGCCGAAAACGCCTATTTTATCAAGGAAAGAGAAGACGGATATGCTCACAAATCCATCAGGGAAATCGTCGGAGAAATGATGTCCTATGCCGATGGATGCACGATGAGTGCAAAGAAGGACGGTCTGGTCAATATGGGGGGGTTCATCTGCATGAACGACCAAGGCCTCTACGATCGATGCTGCGAATTGCTCATTCTGATGGAAGGCTTTATCACGTACGGCGGTCTGTCCGGAAGGGACTTAGAGGCGCTGGCCAGGGGACTGGAGGAAGTGGTACAAGAGGACTACCTGTCCTATCGCATTGGGCAGGTGCGGTATCTGGGGTCGAGGCTCATGGAGGCGCAGATTCCCATCGTCAATCCCACGGGGGGACATGCGGTTTATGTCGATGCCAAGGCGTTTCTTAGTCATATCCCTCAGAGTCAGTTGCCGGGCCAGGTCACAGCCATAGAGCTATACATTGAGGCGGGCGTTCGATGCATTGAGATCGGAACCGTTGCTTTCGCCCGGAAAGACGAAAAGACGGGTCAAACGATTTATCCAGACCTAGAGCTAACCCGCCTGGCCATCCCCCGAAGAGTCTACACGAACCGACACATGGATGTTGTGGCCGATGGCCTGATTCGGGTCTCCCATCGAAAGGAGAGCATCCGGGGCCTCCGAATCGACTGGGAACCCAAAGTGCTGAGGCATTTTCTGGCGAGATTTGCCCGGGTCTGAGAGTCGGGTTCGCTCACCGCAGAGTCACAGAGGCACGGAGACGTACAGGTACAGCTCTTTTTTCTGGGCAACCCGCCGCCGCACAAGGCTCTGACGCGCAAAGCCTGGCCAGGGGAAAACCGCTCGCCCTGCGGGTAGCTGAAAGGGGGAAGTTACTTGAAGTATGGCAAGACCTGATCCCCGAGCAATTCGATCGTCCTTTTCGGGTCAGGGCCCAGGGGGCCCCCAATCGAAATCTGTGTAATGCCCGACTCGATCAAGAGCTCAATCCTTGGGATAATCTGTTTTGGGGTACCGACAACAGCGAGCCCGAGCATTTCATCGGTTACCCGAGCCTCAGCTTCTGAATAGCGACCCGCTGTGATGAGATCCTTGATCTGTTTGAAATCCCCGAGAGTGAGACCAATCGTATTCAACGCCTCTTCTTCAAGATAGGGACCGAAATAGGCGATGATCCTTCGAATCGTATCCTCTGCCCCTCGTGAGCTTTCGGACACGGAGAACCAGGCGCATCCAGCAATATCGACGTCCTCAAGCTTTCGTCCCGATCGATTTGCCCCTTCGCCGATCGCGGCGACCATCTGTTTGGCGGACTCGGGAGGGGTGACCATTGGCAGACTTCCATCCCCAATTTCACCGGTCATGGCGAGGTACTGCTTTCCGAAGCCACACCCGTAGATCGGTACCCTGTTGCGGAGGGGTTTGAACCTCAGGTAGCATTGCTGGGACCATTGGAATTCTCTCCCCTGGTAAGGGACAACCTCTCCATTCAGCAGTTTCCGAACGATTTCGATAGATTCCCGGGTCCGGGCCATCATGTCTTTGACTTCGATTCCCAGCCACTCCACCATCTCCTCGGTGTGAAGTCCGAGCCCGAGCACGGCGCGTCCATTTGAGAGCTCATCAAGGGTGGCCACATAGGTCGCAATCTCCGATGGATCGGTTGAATAGGGATTCGTCCCCACGGAGCCGATACGGATTCTCCCTGTCGCCATGGCAACAGCTGTCGTCATGGCCCACGTATTCTTACAAAAAATATCATGGGGAAACCAACAGAAATCGAAACCCTTCTGCTCCGCAAGTCCTGCCCAACTGACCAGCGTTCTGGCGGGCGCCAGATGATCAATAAAACGGATTCCGAACGTTACCATTCCGATTCTCCCAGTCTATTCAAACCGTTCAAAACGACATGCCCATCACGTGAGCAGGGATTCTCCGGGGACGCCAATGAGAAATCTAAGTCTACAAATCGATCAATTCTTGCTTTCCATATCCCATCCATCGGTCTGCCTGAACCAAAAAGGGCGTTAGGAAACCAAAGTTGGTCGCAAAGTAACCCACAATCCGATGAAACAGGGTTCTGGGCTTGTTCCAGGGACAAACCCGGATGCACACCGAACAACTGTTGCCGTTCTTCTCCCAGAATCCAAGGCATTTTCTTGCATCAACCATCCATTTTATGACGCCGGGGCTGTTGCATTCATTGTATGGCTTCGCTTGCATTTCCCCCTTGGAAACGGCATCACTCGGACAGCTCTCTGCACATCGCATGCATCTTTGGCAGAAGGGTTCAACCCCAATATCAATCGGCTCATCGACGATGAGAGGCATCTCGGTAAAGACTTTGCTGATTCTCACTCTGGGTCCATACTCCCGGGTCATGAGAAGGCCCATTCTCCCCATCTCGCCCAACCCGGCATCGATAGCCATCGGGATGCTTAAGGCCATTTCATTTCCCGTTGGAATGGCACGGTAACCCAAAAACCGGATGAAATTGGCCAGGGACCCTGCCGTGATGGCCATTTGGGAGTACCCCATGTCGGTCGAAGGTGAAAAGGCCGGCGTTGGTCGGGTCATTTCGTAATCCATCTCGTGGGCCATAACAATGGCATATCGAAAATCGCTAGAAATCTCCAGAGGCTCGCCTGCCTTGGCAAAATCGATGAATTCGACCCCATCTTCCCCCCATGTGGAATAAATCCAGAGGGGATTCACCTCACAGATTCCCACAAGATCAGCCCCAAACCAATGTGCTGCCTTTTTCACCACCCGGGTTATCCAACCGGGATCTTTTATCTCAATTGGGTCATTAGGGGGTGTTTCATCCCGGGCGTATAGAGCTCGTCTCAGGGTATAGTCTGCGGTCCGACCCGCCCGAGACAAGGCCATCCATTCCAAGGTTTTTCCTTTCAAATCACCGATCTTGGCTCTTCTCAATCCCTTCTCGTACATTCCCCTCAGAGAGGGGAAGTCTGGATCAGCAACCCCTCTGCTGAAGGCCGTCCGCCTTTCATCAAATCGTCCCAATTCAGCGACGACCCGGTTTTTGTAGGCGGGCTCACCGAAGTGCTTCATGAGGGCTCCTTTCGGCTCAAGATCTCTTTTCCCATGCCCAGGAGGCTGACCTTGGTCAGCTAGAAAACCTGTCTCCATTCATAGTACGGTTAGTGGCGTGTTGATTTCAACTGCTTGACCAAGGGGAAAATCGAGGTTGTTTCTGAAGCGACCCAAAAAGAGGCATTTTGGGGGAAATCGAAAACTGGTGATTTTTTGGGTCTCCTTTCTGAAGACCGTCGAGATGGTAAAAGACCCTGGTGGAGTTTCCTGACTTCTGGCTTCTTTTTGACGGCCTTTTGCCCAGATCCCTTTGAGGGGTCGAAGAAGTAATTTCAAATGTCAAAACCCAAATGTCAAATCAAATCCCAATGCCTAAATGTCAAGGCTTTGAAATCTTTTGAAGAATCATATGGTCAGGTAACTTAGCCAATCGCCGACTCAACAGCTCAGCCAATCATTTGTCCCTATTTGCCATTTGAGCTTTGAGCTTTGTCATTTGTCATTCTAGCCCTTACGTTGTGCTTATTAACTTTGAGCAATTACGCGCTGGTTTTCTGAGGAAACTCCAGAAGACCCTGTCTTTGCTATCATTTGAATATAGAGGGATAATAGAAAGAATCTGTCCGTCGAAGTCTACCGCCATGTTGAAAGACATACCCGAGGTTTTGAGGAAGTTGCGCTGGATGCGAGGGGAACGAATCTGGCCGAACGGCCTACGTTACCTCTGGACCGATGCCTTTGGGGTCGTCCTTCTGGTTTCCCTCTACCGGGAGCTTGGTCAAAAGGAGTACCTCGACGAGGCAGAGTGGGTCGTCGCCGAGGTCAACCGGGTCCTTGGTCGTCCGCGGGGCATCCGGATTGGTTAGGAACCCGATCGCGATGGCCAGTACTTCCATTATTTGGCCATGTGGATGTATGCACTGGGGCGTCTCGGTACCGTGAAGCCAGAATATCATGAACGAGCCGTGGCTCTCATCAAGGACGTGCACTCCCCTTTTGTGATTCGCAAGGGAGGGGTTATCTGGAAAATGAAAGAAGATCTGAGCGGCCCTTATCCTGGATATGGCTTCGGCGGTCTGGATCACTTCCACGGGTACGTTGTCTACCGGCTACTCGATCCAGAGGCCCTGGCTTCGGAGATCGATGATATGGAGGAGTTGGTCCACCGCACATACGAAGACACCCGTATTACCCAGGATCTCGGGCTTGGCATGATGCTCTGGATGACGCACTTCTTTCCAGATGAGCCGTGGGCTAGACTCCAGCGGGAGCGGTCACTGGCAACACTCGACCGGATGTGGATCGATCCGCCCGGTTATTTCTGCCGCGAGCCCTTTCTCCCGGAGATCAAGTTCGCCTTTACGAACTACGGGGTCTCTCTCGGCCTCCAGGCGTGTGGGGCACAGATCGATCGCATCATGCGCCTGAACGACTTCTTTGCAAAATACCGTTCTGGCGACGAATATGATCGGAACGCCATCACTCACGTCATGGCCTGTCTCTCTTATTTTCCCGGAGAGTTCCTTGCCGAGAGAAAGGGTGGTTGACATCCCCCTCCAAAACGATGGGGCCCGGAGCGCTGAAAGAAACCCTCGGTCAGAGGGAATGTTAAACCCCAGCAGGGACTCCTCTTTGTTTTCCCATTCGCCAGGTCTAGAACCTTCGCCTTTCAGGCGAACAGCTTTAGCCTGTATTGCCGGGTGAATATCGAAGAAGGTCAACCCGGTATTGAGGGGGGAGCATAGGGTGTTTCTTGAAGATCTCTTAAACGCTGGCGACTTTGGAGGAGCGGTCAATGGTCTAGCCCGTGAATTTAGGGGCCAACACCAGCTTCCGGAAATCCATCAACTTGGCCTGGTTGTCCCGAATGCGGAGGAGGCAGCCGACACACTGGAAACTCAGGGTATTGGGCCGTTCTTCATCGTGAGGGGGTGACCGGTGTTCTGGTGTGAGCGGGGACGGGAGCTGATTTTTGGTGGAAATCAGTTTGAGCAAAACAGTTGATTTGCGACCGGAGCACTGCATCATGAGGAGTGGGCTGAGATGAACGAATCCATCTTGCAATAGATGACCACCGATCTCACTGATTCCGCCCCAGTAGTCCTCGGCTCTGTCCTGAGTTTCTCCCCAGTTTGCTGACAGGCGACCCTTTCTGACCATGTGCGTGAAATGCGGACAGGCTTTGTCACGCCTTTTCTGAACCCCATATTTCGTGAATGTATTGATACCATCCAACCGCTTGAAATGGGCCTGAAAACGAGTATTCCTCAAAGAGCAGAGTCTCGTTCTTTTGGCCGTTTTGAAAAGCCTCAAGTGAAAAACGTCTGTCACTCCTTGCAAGGGCTCCTTTCCATTTATTATGCTTTTCTTATTGAACCGTGCCGAGCATCGATGGGGTTGACAGGTGGGAGAAGAAGAGGCGATCTACGATCCGTTGGCAAGGAGCGTGACCGGCGACCTTCTGGCCGAGGTGTGCCTGCAAAACCGCAACCTCGTGAGAATTGACGAAGCGGACGGGGCGACTGGGAACATCGACCGTCGAGACATCAAATCAATCGAATCGGTTGAACGGGCGAGAAAGGGTGGCGTTGCCGTTGTGGCGAGCTGGGACGTTTACGGGTCAGTACGCCACTGGGGCCATGTCCACCATCGTTGGAACGCATACAAGGCCCAGGTAGCCATTGTACCCACGCAACACGACTGGAAGATCGCCCCTGTGCAACTGCTCGAGGTGGAAAGGATTATGTGAAGTTACAAGAATGGAACTGAATGGAGTACTGGGGCACTGGAGTAATGGGGAGATACGCAATACTCCAGTACTCCACCACTCCAATACTCCATCACTCTTTCAACAGGGCGGAGGATATCACAGAGAAACTCGCGTTATTTGATAAACAACCGCATAAACCGGAAAGGAGAAAAATCATGGACCGAAATTCGATAGTCTCTGTTGTCATGGCTTTGTTTCTGGCGATGGCCCTAGGCGGCACCGCTCTCGCTCAGGAGTATACGGTCACAGAGAAGGACGTGAAGGGAGACGAGCCGGACTACTCGCCGTACGTGGACCGGAATATCCCCACCCAGGTATTCTGGGGGGACACCCATCTCCACACCTCGAACTCGCCCGATGCGGGGATGATCGGCAATACGCTAGGGCCTGACGAGGCCTATCGCTTTTCACGCGGCGAGGAGGTCACGACCAGCACGGGTCTTCGGGCGAAGCTGATTCGCCCTTTGGACTTTCTGGTCGTTTCCGACCATGCCGAGTACATCGGCCTGGCGCCAATGATCCGGACCTCCGATCCCATCCTGCTCTCGGATCCGTATGGAAAGCGCTGGCACAACATGTTCCAACAGGGAAAGGGGTATGACGCCTTCGTCGAGATCGTGGGTAGTGTCACGCGGGGAGAGGAGCAAATCCAGAACCCGCAAGTCAAGCGTTCGGTCTGGGAGGAATTCACGGAGATCGCTGACGCATACAACGAGCCCGGAAAATTCACGGCCTTCATCGGTTTCGAGTGGAGTTCAGTTCCTAAGGGGAATAACCTCCATCGTGTGGTCATCTTCCGGGATGGCGCCGACCGAGCGAATCAAGTGGTGCCCTATTCCCAGTTTGACAGCTTCGATCCAGAGGACCTCTGGCGGTACATGGCTGCGTATGAGGAAAAGACCGGAGGGCAATTGCTGGCCCTCGCTCACAACGGCAACTGGAGCAACGGGC
This sequence comes from uncultured Thermodesulfobacteriota bacterium, assembly GCA_964348185.1. Taxonomy (GTDB): domain Bacteria; phylum Desulfobacterota; class BSN033; order WVXP01; family WVXP01; genus CAYGBW01. Next base: position 20,340 of record CAYGBW010000055.1, read on the forward strand.
TGATGTTTGCCGAGAAGACCTTCGCCGGTAAACCCATCGACCGGGCCTACGCGGAGACGCGGATTCGCTGGGAACCGCTCTATGAAGTTACCCAGATCAAGGGCGACGGGGAGGCCCATCCCTTCCTTTCGCCGGAGGACGAGTTTGCAGACTACGAGAACTGGGACAAGGGGAACCTGGACGGCTCTGTAGCCAAGGAGAAGTGGATGCTTCAGCATGAATACGCCCGCTCGGCGCTGAAGCTTGGTCTTAAACTTGAAGACAAGACAGGTAGCAATCCGTACAAGTTCGGTATGGTTGGAAGCACCGATTCCCACACATCACTTTCCACCACCCGGGAGGAGAATTACTTTGGCAAGTTCGCGAAAAGCGAGCCGGCTCCCGAGCGTTATAAACACGAGGTCATCCGGTCGCAGGTCGATCCCAACCTCACGACCTTCAGCTCCGAGGAAGTGGCGTCCGGGCTTGCCGCGGTCTGGGCCCGGGAGAACACTCGCGAGTCGATCTTCGACGCCATGAAGCGCAAGGAGGTCTACGCCACCACCGGCACCCGAATCCTCGTGCGTGTCTTTGCCGGCTGGGACTTTGAGGCCGATGAGGTCGAACGCCCCGACTTTGCCGACCAGGGCTATCGGCGCGGCGTACCGATGGGCGGCGACCTAGCGAACGCACCGGCAGACGAGGCGCCGAAGTTCATGATCCGCGCACTCCGAGATCCAGACGGTGCGAACTTGGACCGGGTCCAGATCATCAAGGGCTGGCTGGATAGCAATGGCGACCTGCAGGAGAAAATCTACGATGTGGCTGTTTCGGACGGCCGAACGATTGGTCCTGACGGCCGCTGCAAGACACCTGTGGGCAATACGGTGGATGTTGCTAACGCTTCCTACACCAACTCCATCGGGGACGCACTGCTGATGGCCTACTGGAAGGACCCAGACTTCGATCCCAAGGAGCGTGCCTTCTACTACGTGCGCGGGATCGAGATTCCGACGCCGCGCTGGACGGCTTATGACGCCAAGCGCTTCGGCATCGAGATGCCCGACGACGTCGAGATGATTACTCAGGACCGCGCCTACACCTCGCCGATTTGGTATACACCCTGAGTCTGTCGAAGGGCACACTCCTCATAAATAAGAGGGAGGAAAATAGCGAAAATCAAGAAAAGTAACTTAGCACGATTGTTGCTGCTCATAGCGGTGATGTTTCTCTTGCGGGTGCTTTGCTTGATGGATAACCCCTCTCAACTTAGAGACAACGAACCGAATACTTAGATTTTATGGAAAACAAAAGGGGACAGATCATGCGACGAAAAATGAAACTGACAAAACGACTACAGTTGGCAACGCGAACCTTATGCGCGATAGTGGCTCTCGGCTTGGCTTGCCCGGCTTTCGCGGGCGATACCGTGGGTCTACCGGCCCCGACCTCGGCAGCGGAAGGCGCATTCCCTGCGCAGAAGCACTTTTCGCCCTATGCGGGGCGCAACTTCCCAACCCAGGTTTTTTGGGGCGATACCCACCTGCACACGGGGATGTCGATGGACGCGGGCGCCTTCGGCGCTCGGCTGGGTCCGGAAGACGCTTACCGCTTCGCGCGTGGCGAAGAACTCACCTCTTCGACAGGCCTCAGGGTTAAGCTCGACCGGCCGCTCGACTTTCTGGTGGTTGCCGACCACTCCGATAACATGGGATTTTTCCCGCGTCTGTATGCGGGCGACCCAGAGTTCCTCGCCGATCCGACAGGCAAGAAGTGGTACGAGATGATTCAGGCTGGCGGACAGGAAGGCGTCAAAGCCGCCACCGAGATCATCATCGCCTTCTCCCAGGGCACCTTTCCCGAGAAACTCGAGTCCCTTCCCGGAAGCGCTGCCTACCGCTCCGCCTGGGAGGAAACCATCGAGGCGGCCGAGAAGTATAACGATCCGGGCCGCTTTACCGCATTCATCGGCTACGAGTGGACCTCCAACACCGGCGGCAACAACCTGCACCGGGTGGTGATTTTCCGTGACGGTGCCGACAAGGCCGGACGCGTGGAACCTTATACGACCCTCAAACCCCTGGGTAGCGACAACCCACGAGATCTCTGGAAGTGGCTGAACCACTACCAGGACAAGACCGGTGGCCGTGTGCTCGCCATCGCCCACCACGGCACCCTGTGCAACGGGATCATGTTTCCAATCGTGGAATCGTTCACCGGCAAGCCGGTGGATCTCGAGTACGCCAGGACCCGGGCAAAGTGGGAACCCCTCTATGAGGTCACGCAAATCAAGGGTGAC
>CAYGBW010000056.1:0-30243 GCA_964348185.1 uncultured Thermodesulfobacteriota bacterium
AATGGAATCATTGAGAATTTCCAGGAACTCAAAGAAAGGCTGGAAAATCAGGGGTACCGATTTGTGTCGGAGACAGACAGCGAGGTTATCCCCCATTACTTCGATTTCAGTCTGAAGTCCGGAAAGGATATGAAGGGGGCGATTCGGGATTTCATCCATGAGGTGGAGGGAACATTCGCTGTGCTCCTGTTCATAAAAGGCGACCACCACCTGTATGCGATCAAAAGAGATTCCCCCCTTGCATTGGGCCTCTGCAGGGACAGATTCATTGTCGCGTCCGACATATATGCATTCAGCGATCAATCCGATCAGGCAATATTCTTTGAAGACGACGAGCTGGCCATTATCGACAGCGAGAGTTACGAATTCTTTGACAGGGAGGGAAATCCGGTTGCCAAAGAGATCGTGAAATTCACCTGGCCGAGGCGGGAGGAAACCAAGGAAAACTTCGAGCATTATATGCTCAAGGAGATCAAAGAGCAGCCCGTTGTTTCGGCAAGACTGATACAATCATTCGAAACGATTCAGAAGGACAAACTCGAGCGCCTGGCCACCATGGTGAGATCTGCCAGGCGGGTGGTTTTTCTCGCCTGTGGCACAAGCTATCACGCTTCCCTCATCGGCTGCTTCTTGCTCAACCAGCTTGGCATCGAGGCGCATACGGTTATTGCCTCGGAATTCGAGAGCTTCCTGCTGGTCGATCGGGATACCCTTGTTCTCGCGATCACCCAATCCGGCGAAACCATGGACGTGGTCACGGTGATAAAGAACATCAAGAAAACCGGTGCGAGGTTTGCCGCGATTGTCAATGTACCCTACTCGACGGTTCAACGGCTCAGTGATATCTCTGTTGAGATCCTGGCTGGCCAAGAGATCTGCGTTGCTGCGACGAAATCCTTTACCAACCAGCTGATTACCCTGTTCGCACTGGCTCAGAAAATTGGCTTCAAGGATATCGAATTGCACCCCCTCTCTGACAGAATTCAGAAAACGATCGATCTCAATGAGGAGTATATCAAACAGCTTGCCGAGGATCTCCACAACAAAGAAGACATATTTGTTCTGGGTAGGGGAATATCGTACCCCCAGGCGAGAGAGATCGCATTGAAACTCAAGGAGATCCCCTATATCCATGCTGAGGGCATGATGGCGGGTGAGCTGAAGCATGGCACGATCGCTCTGATTGAGGAGGGTACCCCTGTCATCGCCTTGATTCCCAATAACAACCCCGACATGATCTCATCCACAAAGGAAGTCGAGGCCCGGGGGGCGCGAACCATCATCATTTCTAATACCAACGGAGAACTAAAGATTCCGCCCTGCTGTGATGCAGAGTTCGCGATTTACTCGGGTATCGTTGGTCACCTTCTCAGCTACCATATTGCAAGACTTCGAGGGTGTCCGATCGACAAGCCGCGGAACCTGGCAAAAAGCGTGACAGTTAAGTGAGAAGACGACCGTGGACGGCTGACCGCTGGGATTAGCGACGGCGGAGGGCCGACTGCAGAGCGCTGCAGATTTCTTAATCAAGAAATAAGACTTGCTGAGGGAATGATTAAGGAGAAATTATCCTCAAGCGTAACGCCCCTACGCCAGCAGAAATTGCTATAAGCCCTCCCAGAACCTCCTCAAAGTCTTGATCGAAGATAACGTTTTGCAACGAACTTCCAGTGTCATCTTTGAATTTCGCCAGTCTGCGATGATCCCGTCCCTCAAGGCATGGCTGGGCCAGGCCCTACTGCGTCATGTCTTTGGAGCAGCGCGTCTTGTCATGATTTGGTTATAGGCTGAACAATGAAGCACCTCTGCGCTTTTTTCCCTTCCCCTGAGTTCAGGCAAAAGCAGCCATTTTCATGCGGTAGGCATGCATAACGCGGGGTAGTCCTTTTACCCGCTTTCGCAGAAAGTCCCGTTCGGAAGGACGGGGAGCTTTACGGGCGGCCGTTGCACTTTGGTGACGTCAGTTTCTTAAACGAAATTGGGCAGATTGAAGCTCACACCGGTCACCTGGGAGAACATTTTTCCAATGACTGTTCAGTAGCTGATAGCATATGATTTTTTCCCCTGAAGGCAGTCTCTTTCCTTTTGGCCAACTCCGGCACCTGTCTTGCTTTAGTGTGAAGCTAGACTCGACATTGGCAGGTCACGAGGAGAGGGACAGCCATGAAGAAAATTTTATTCACCGTTGTTTTTCTGCTACTTGTCACCCCTGCTGAGGCAGCCTATCTGGATATAGCTTGGGATAGCAATTCGGAGCCGGATCTCGCGGGATATTGGATATACTATGGGACGGAATCCAGGAATTACACGAATTCGGTGGATGTAGGAAATGTAACCACCTATCACTTGGACAATCTGTCCGAGGGTGTGACGTATTATATTGCGGCCACAGCTTACGACACCTCGGACAACGAAAGCGATTTTTCTGAAGAAGTTTCAGGGATGAGTCTTCCGGACAACGATACAGATGGCGACGGTTTGCCCGATGACTGGGAAATAAATTACTTCGGGAATCTCGGCCAGGGACCCGATGGCGACTACGACGGCGACGGCCTCAACAACATGGCTGAGTATCAGCAGGGCACAGACCCAACGGATACGGATACCGACTCTGACCAGATGCCTGATGGCTGGGAGATTCAATACGGTTTGGACCCCCTCGATCCATCTGATGCCGATGGAGATATCGATGGAGACGGATTGACAAACCTGGAAGAATATCTGGGAGGAACCGATCCAACGAATGCTCCTCCTACGGCCAGTGCGGGTCCGGATCAAACTGTGGATGAGGGCACCATGGTCACATTGGATGGTTCGAACTCCTCAGATCCAGATGACGGCATTGCCTCCTATCAGTGGGAGCAGACGTCCGGACCTGCCGTTGTTCTATCCAGTGCAACAGCCGTCCAGCCGACTTTCACCGCGCCGAACGGTGGGCCGAGTGGCGCATCTCTGACCTTCCAGTTGACCGTGACCGACCATGGTGGTTTAGAGTCGACCGACACCTGCATTGTGAATGTGAGCCGGGAAAACCTTCCCCCCACAGCCAATGCAGGTCCAGATCAGACCGTGGATGAGGGGGTTACAGTCGTCCTCGATGGCTCGAACTCTTCAGATCCAGATGACGGCATTGCATCCTATTTGTGGGAGCAGAGTTCCGGCATCCCTGTAACCCTCTCCGACCCCACGGCGGTTCAGCCGACTTTCGCGTCACCGGATGTCGGGACAAGTGGGGCATCGTTGACCTTCCGGTTGACGGTAAGTGACTACGGGGGGTTGCAATCGGCAGATTCCTGTGTGGTTAACATTACCTGGGTAAACACGCCTCCAACGGCCAATGCAGGTCCAGATCAGACCGCGGTTGAAAACACGACGGTTGGGCTGGACGGGTCGAACTCCTCAGATCGAGATGATGGGATTGCCTCTTATGCTTGGGAACAGACAGCCGGCCTCCCGGTGACCCTGTCTGATCCAAGATCGGTTCGGCCGAGTTTCACTTCACCCTACCTTGAAGGGGATGGAGCGTCTCTGACCTTCCAGCTGACCGTAAGCGACCACGGCGGTTTAGAGTCGACTGACACCTGCATTGTGAATGTGACCCAGGAAAACCTTCCTCCCACGGCCGATGCCGGAGCGGATCAGACAGTCGATGAGGGGGTTGAAGTCACCCTGGATGGTTCAAACTCTTCAGATCCGGAGGGTAGCATTGGCTCCCATCTCTGGGAGCAGACAGCAGGACCCTCGGTCACCCTATCGGATCCCACATCGGTTGGACCGACTTTCACTTCACCAAACGTTAACCGACACGGGAAGTCATTAAGCTTCCGGTTAACCGTAACCGACCGGGCGGGTCTAAAATCGACCGATACCTGCATTGCGAATGTCACCTGGGTGAACGGACCTCCCTGGGCTAGTGTGGGTAAGAATAAAAAGAAAAATGCATCTGAGGGCGACACGGTAACTCTCGATGCTTCTACTTCTTCAGATCCGGACGATGGCATTGCCTCTTTTCTCTGGGAACAGAATTCAGGCACTCCGATAACGCTCTCTGACCCGAGGGCAGTTAGTGCGACCTTTGTGGCGCCGGCGGTCAAAAGTAGTGAAACCCTTTTGTTCTTTCAAGTGACGGTCACTGACAGGGGAGGTCTTCAGAGTAGTGATGAGATTTCTGTAACAATCGAGGACAATGGAATTACCGGTTTCCCAGACGATGTGATTACCTTCACAGCTTCAACAGGTGAGAATCTTGGTATCAAGGTGATGGGTGGGGGAAGTTGTGTAAACTTAAGTGCCCTAGACCCCTCGGCAATAACAGATAACAGAAATAGACCAGACGATTTGATTTATGGTTTGATCGAGACGCAATTCAAGGTCGATGCCATCGGTGGCACTGTTGTGGTTACATTCTATCTGCCGGACCCGGCTCCTCAGGGGTATGGATGGTACAAATACAGCCCCACCATGGGGTGGTACGACTACAGCGACCATGCGGTCTTTAATTCGACCAGAGATCAGGTAACCGTTACCCTGGTTGATGGCGGCATGGGCGATGATGATGGCGTTGCCAATGGCATGATCGTGGATCCTTCCGTGCTTGGGTCTACCCCCGCGGGCGAGGTAGCTCCTTCTCCACAATCTGATACAAATGTATTGCGTGGTTGTTTCATCTCCACGGTTTCGCAGCCCTCCATCGGAAAGTAAGTCAACATCTTCAGGTCTCCTGAATGGCCGGGCGGCTACCTGTCGATGCAGACAGGCCGTTGCTCGGCTGTTTTTGTCATTCGCGATCCACCCATAAAACCCGTCGAACCAGCAAAACGATTGCCATTGCAAAGCATGCACGAAAATGCTATTCTCATTTGGATTCTGTCTCTCATTGTGATCAATCCGTTTTGGCAAAACCACAGCTCATTGTCGAAAAATGAATCAGTTCGGTGCTAGAGTTAAGATCTTTTCGGTCCTTTCATTGATTTACATGGCGCTGATATTCTATCTGTCTTCATACCCCCTGGAGATGAGACTATTCCCGTTCCATTTTCGGGACAAATTGATCCATGCGGTCATGTATGGAGTTTTGGCATCGCTTGTTTACCTGACCCTGGAGGGGATGAATGTACCCGGGCGTTATGTTCTGACGCTGGCCTTTACGATTTCATTTCTATACGGGGTCTCAAACGAGATCTATCAGCACTTTATTCCCTGGCGAAGGGCCGAGATTCTCGATGTGGTGGCAAATGGTGTCGGAGCCTTCTGTTTTCTGATGGTTTTCCGACTGAAAACCCTTTATCAAAACAGCTAGAGAAAGAGATCTCCCCAATCACTCTCATCTGCATTATGAGAGATCTGAGTATCGACTATCGACTCATTCCTCCTCACGGCGACAGACTGGTGCCTCTTTTGCGTTCCCGACAGATGCTGGCCAGGAAAAAGGTCAGGGCAGAAGCCTTCCCCAGAGTCGAAATGACTTCGAGAGAGACCTCAGACCTCATCATGATGTCCATGGGGGCCTTTGGGGGCATTCGTTGAGGGTGGCTTTCCGGATGGTTTCGGCGCGTATTTTGCAAGACCTCGAGAGACCCCGCCGCTGTTCGCGGACCGAGGTTGGTCTCAGAGGACGGGGTTTCAGGGACGAAACCCGGATCATCGTTCCCATGGGTACTGCACAGAGATTGCTCTGGAAGTGAGTAACGGACTTTTCGTTCGCCCCGTGGTGGGAGTTCTGAAAAAGGAAGACACCCCGGCCGAAATGCGAATGCCCTGTTATGAGGTTCTATTCGCCTTCGCCAGAATGCCCCATGCGGGAGCGCGGGGAGTTTCAGGGGATCGGTATTGCCTAAAGGACAGGGTAAGCCTGAAGTTCTATCCCATGGGGATGCGGTATGCCGGTCCACGGGAGACCCTTCTTCGCGCCGCGATTCGTCAAGACTTTGGGTGTCGTCATCTCATTGTGGGACGGGATCACCCAGGGGTTGGAAACTCATAGAAAAGGAGGCGGAGATGGAAAGGCCAAAGAGTGACCATATCACCTGGCAGCATTCCGCGATTACCAAGGAGGATCGGGAGCGATTGACAGACCAAAAAGGGGTGACCCTGTGGTTTACCGGTTTGTCGCGCTCGGGAAAGTCAACCCTTGCCAATGAGGTGCAGAGGCGGCTTTTCGAGCGGGGGAATCTGACCTATGTTTTGGATGGAGACAATATTCGGCACGGCCTCAACAGGGATTTGGGCTTTTCCCCCGAGGACCGGAATGAGAACATTCGCAGGATCGGAGAGGTGGCCAGACTATTCAGCGAAGCCGGGGTAGTCACGATGGTGGCTTTCATCTCGCCCTATCGGGCGGATCGGAAAAGTGCCCGGGATCTTTCTAGAGATGGCGAATTTGTGGAGATTTTCTGTCGTTGCCCCCTTGAGGTCTGTGAGAAGAGAGACACCAAGGGCTTGTACCGGAAGGCCAGGGCGGGTGAAATTCCGGAATTCACCGGGATATCTGCTCCCTACGAGGAACCAGACAACCCTGAGATTATCCTGGATACGGGCCAGGAGAGTGTTGAGGAGAGTGTTCGAAAGGTGATCTCTTTTCTTGAGGAGCAGGGAATCATCAAATTAACTCACTGAGGGGCATGAGAACAGAATGACTCGGCTTCTCATCATCGGACTGGACTGCGCTACCCCTCAATTTGTGTTCGAGACCTGGCGGGGTGAACTTCCCACCCTCGATGGGCTCATGAAGGAGGGGATATACGGAGAACTGAGGAGCACCATTCCGCCCATTACCGTTCCCGCCTGGACGTCCATGCTCTCGAGCAAGGATCCGGGCCAGCTGGGATTCTACGGTTTCCGAAATCGCAGAAGCCACAATTATGAAGAGCTCTATTTTGCCAATGCCAGCTACATCAGGGAAAAGATGGTATGGAACTACCTGGAGGACCGTGGGCTCACCTCGATCCTGATTGGCATCCCCCAGACATTTCCCCCAAGGCCCCTGAGGGGGATCATGGTGGGTTCCTTTTTGACGCCTGACAAATCAACCGAATACACCTATCCCCGAGTTGTGAAGGAGGAACTCGACCGAATTGCCGATGGAGATTACATCATCGACGTGAAGAATTTCCGGACCGACGACAAAGCCGGGCTGCTCAGGGAAATCTATTCAATGACCAGGAGGCGGTTCAAGGTTGTGAATCACTATCTCCAGCAGGAGCCCTGGGATTTTTTCATGTTTGTTGAGATGGGCATCGATCGACTCCATCACGGCTTCTGGCGATATCAAGACAAAGGCCACCGTCTTTACGAGCCGGGAAGTCCCTATGAAAATGCGATCAAGGAATACTACCAGTATGTTGATCAAGAGATTGGAGACCTCCTTGAGGGTCTCGATTCAGATACATCCGTCATGGTCGTTTCTGATCATGGAGCCAAAAGAATGGAGGGCGCCATCTGTATCAATGAATGGTTGATTGGGAAAGGCTACCTTCGACTAAAGGCTACACCGGATAGCCCCACCAAGCTAACCCTTGACGTGATCGACTGGGAGAAGACTCGTGCGTGGGGGGAGGGGGGATACTACGGCCGAATCTTTCTGAATGTGCAGGGGAGAGAGCCTCAGGGGATCATCCCTCCAGGAGAGTATCGGGCCTTTCGGGACCATCTCAAAAGAGAACTTGAGTCCCTCGGCGATGAGGCGGGTCGATCCATTGGGACTCGCGTTTTCAAACCCGAGGAGATCTATCGTTCTGTCAACAACATCGCCCCAGATCTGATTGCATATTTTGGCGATCTCAACTGGAGAGGAGCAGGAACGATAGGCAATAAGAGGGTACACCTTTACGAGAACGATACCGGACCCGACGATGCCAATCATGCCGAAGAGGGGATTTTTGTTTTCAAAACCGATCGAGCAAAGCTTGCCGGGATTGGATTGAAAAGGGGGCAGAAGGTTGAGGGTCTTTCTCTCTATGATATCGCACCAACCGTCTTAGACTGTTTTGGGGTTTCCGTTCCGTCTGACATGATCGGCCGATCCATTCTCAGGGCAAGGGCAGAGGAGGTGCCTGCCGGCCTGAGCACAGAAGCCCACATTCAGGGCCAGGACTATTCAGAAGACGAGGAGGAAATAATCCGAAAACACCTGGAGGACCTTGGATATGTGTGAAGGTTGTCCAGCGATCTCGATGCGTTGACCCGTGGTTAGTGGGGTGTCTTCAAGAGTATTTTCCGCGCTGGGAGAGAGGGAATCCCTCGAGGCCGCCAGTCTGAAGAGCGCCTGCTGTCGCTTGGCTCGGTGTTAGAGGGGAGAAGTTTTTTGCCTCGACCATGAAGGCCTGCCGGGCCGGTCCTCCAACCTGAGTCGAAAATCTTTGCCTGGTTCTCCATAGTGAAGCGATGCACCTTAAACAGGAGTCTACTGAAGGGCCTGACGAAGAGAAGGTCGATCGGCAGCGAAATTACACTTCCGTAACCCTTTTTTGCATTCGAGAGATGTGGCTATGGGAGAAGGGCCTATTGCCAGGGAAGAGGAGGAGATCTGATGCTCCCCTCACGGGGATTACAGAACCTATTTAAGGAGGAGATTCTTCGTCACCGGTTTGTGGAAGTCGGGTCCGTGACGACTTGCCATGTGGACGATCGGGTGGGTGGTGTGACCTATTCTATGACCTACAGTCTATGATGCGGAAATCAAGGAGGGTGGTTTTTCTTCAGAGCCCTCTGCCCTGGGTTCTTCCGAAAAGGATAGCACCCGCCCAAGGGGATCCGTTAAGGGCGAGGACGAGGGGATCGGATGCATCGGTTCTGCTCTCAATCTGGTTTCCCCATAAGGAGGGACGCTATTGACCAAAGCGAGACTGAACCTCCCGTTCTCGTTTGGAGGCTTTCTCCCTTGAAGTGCCATCGTTCTTCGAGCCGCCAGAAATCCGAACCGATTGTCCACAGACCGTTTTTCCCGTTGACAAAATCGTAATCCTGTTTTATGTTAGTCCGCAAATCCTTACAGATTTGTTATCGAGGCGTCTGTTCATCGGTTCTGAGGGAGCCATGATGAGGCTTACGATTCCCAAAAGAATGCTCATCGGCAGTTCCATGATCATCTTAATGGTCTTGGTGGTGAGTGTCTTTTCCATCATCACGATTTACCAACTCAATCAGATCTCCAAGGCCGCGGTCTCCAGAGGTAACACGATCAGGTCTCTGGGAGAGAAACTTCGGGAACTGGTCTTATCCATGGAAGAGAGCGAAAAGAAACTCGTTCTTCTGAAAAAGGATGAATATAACAAGGTCCTTGAAGAGTCGTCGAGGCAATTCGCGATGACCCTGGGCCAGTTGAATCATCTGGTAAAGGATCCTCGGATAGCGGATTATGTAGACACAACCAACGGGCTTTTTGGAACGTACAGATACATCGTTGAGAATGCGCTTTCCAAGGGTGGAGAGGATGGGTTACAGCGGCTTGAGTCACTCGGCCATCTCACTGAGGACATCACCAACGGGATCATCGCTGCAATGGATCAGGCCCTGCTGATCAACGAAGAAAACATCGGTGCCAGTCTGTCAAAGCTGGAGGGAAAAGGGGCGATGGCCGGAAGACTCGCCCTACTGATATGTGGCCTATCGATTCTGATTGGTGTGTTGAGCTATTTCTATTTGAGTCGGACGATCAGCAGACCCGTCCAGTTGCTTGAGAAGGCCACCCATCATGTTTCACAGGGGGAGTTTGACCATCAAGTGCCGATTAATTCCCAGGATGAATTTGGTAATCTGGCTCGAAGCTTTAATGAAATGGCGGCGAGACTGAAAGAACTTGACGAGCTAAAGTCTGACTTTATCTCCCTGCTTTCCCACGAGCTTCGAACTCCGTTGAGCATCATGAGGGAAGCTGTGAGTCTCTTGAAGGATGAGGTCCTGGGAGAGGTCACTGAGAAACAGCAGGAATTTCTAATCATTCTCAGTCAAGAGGTTGAGAAGATGATTCAATTCGTAAACGAGCTTCTCGATCTCTCTCGTCTGGAGGCTGGAGCCTTGCCGATCGAGAAATTCCCGATAGACATGAGAGAGATCATTGACGAGAATATTCGAAAAATCAGACCTCTCTTGCTTGAGAAGAAGATCGATGCTGAAGTGGCGATTCCCCCCCACCTCCCTCTTGTTGCGGCAGACACGGTCCGGGTCGAGCAGGTCCTGACCAATCTGATCGACAATGCCATTAAGTTTACGCCCCATGGAGGGAAAATCCGCATTGGTGCGGAGGTCTCAGATGGTGGGGCCATGGGGAACGGGAAGCATGCCCGAGGCGCTAAGGGGAAGAACCGGTTCGTTAGGATCATGGTTTCCGATAACGGAGAGGGAATCGGGGATGGGGAAAAGAAGTACATATTTGACAAATTCTATCAGGCCAAGTCGAGCAGGGGGAAAAATGCAAAGGGGAGTGGTCTGGGGCTCAGTATCTCAAAACGCATTGTGGAAGCCCATGGGGGAAGTATCTGGTTCACCAGTACTACTGAGGAGGGGACGTCTTTCTATTTTACCCTGCCAATAGGGGGATGAGGAGGGTGTAATGGGGGATAAGAGGAAGATAGGGGCTTTTAGCAAGAAGTACCTATCTCTGTTAGCCAAAACGGCTGTGGTATATGCGGGACTCCTGGTTTTGGGCCAGGGGTGCGCCGAGTTTGAGAAATCAATTCAGGAGAGCCAGAGGGAACGTGAATTGAGGCAACAGATGAAATTGGCTGAGGAGGAACTCAGAAGGGGAAATCTCCTTTCCGCTCAAACGCTTCTTGCCTCGGTCGGCAGGGAATCGAAGCGGCTTTCTCTCCAGGAAAGGGCCCTTTTCTATTCAGGGTTTTCCATCCTCCTCGATAAGACGGACGCGAACAGATGGAAGCGGGCCCAGAGTATTTTCGCGGAGGTGAACGAGAGATTTCCTGAAGGGGAGTTTAATCAGATCTCCGCCCATTTTGCCGCCGCCCTTTCTGATGTTTTGGCGACCATGAAAGGCCTTCAAAAGGAAATCGCATCCATGCAGCGGACGATCGATCGGAAGATGTCCCAAACCAGGAAAACGGAGCTAGAACAAGAGAAGCAGCTTTCGACCAAAACAGAAGAAATCGCCGCCTTGAAGAACGCGATTCAAAGCAAAAACAAGGAGATCAAAAGTCTCCAACTGAAGATCAAGAAGCTCGAAGAGATTCACAAGGAAATCAAGAAGAAGCGAAAGGGCTTGAGTTAATTTAGGAGGGAGGGTGTATGATACGGGGGCGAATACTGGTTGTTGATGACGATGAAAATGCTCTCCAGGTGATCCGGACACGTCTTCAATCTGAGAACTACAACGTTGATGCGGCCTCTCGTGGCCCAGAGGCCTTGGACAAACTGAGGGAGCGCCAGTATGACGTGATGATTGCGGACATGAGAATGCCCGGAATGAACGGTGTCGAGCTGATGAAAGAAGCTCAGACTATGGATCGAAACGTCCAAACGATCATCCTTACTGCATACGGGACGATCGACAGCGCTGTTTGGGCGATGAAAGAAGGGGCCTTCGACTACCTGACCAAACCCTTTGGGGGCAAAGAGCTCCTCTTCCGGGTTGAGCGCGCCCTGGAAAAGACGAGACTGACGACAGAGGTCAAGGAACTGAGGCAACAGATCGAGGGCAAATACAACTTCAGCGCCTTCTGTGCCAAAAGCCAGAAAATGAGGGCTCTGCTGAGCGTGCTCGAAAGGGTTATCGAAAGCGATTCAACGGTGTTGGTCGAGGGAGAAAGCGGAACGGGGAAGGAGCTCACAGCCAGAATTATCCACTATGAAGGACGGAGAAAGGGGCAGAAGTTTGTGCCTGTGGACTGTGGGGCGACTCCTGAGAACCTCCTTGAGAGCGAATTGTTTGGGCACATCAGAGGGGCCTTCACCAATGCGAATTGGACAAAAAAGGGGCTATTCGAAGTGGCCCATCGGGGGACCATCTTCCTCGACGAGATCGGCAACATCAGTCCCGAGATGCAGACCCGGCTGCTCAGGGTGCTGCAGGAAGGTGAGATCAAACCGGTAGGGGATATACGGGTCAAAAAGGTAGACTGTCGTGTCATCGGCGCCAGCAACAAGAATCTGAGAGAAATGGTAAACGCGGGAAGATTTCGGGAGGATCTCTTCTACCGCTTGAGCGTCCTCAACATCGTCATGCCTCCTCTCAGGGAGAGGAAGGAGGACATTCCCCTTCTGGCCAATCAGCTCTTGAAGGAGTTCTCCCAAAAGATGGAAAAGCGGATTGTGGCGATTGATCGAGATGTGATGAAGCTCTTTCTGGAATACCACTGGCCGGGAAACGTCCGGGAATTGAAAAACGTGATCGAGTCGGCGGTTGTCATGGCAAGAGAAGACCATCTGACTCGCGATGACCTGATTCTCACGGACTTCCAGAGGCCTTATGGGGAAGCATTGGACGGCGTAGGCGTCTCCAGGACGACTGTTCTGCGGGAGCATGAGAGGCAGCTCGTTGTGGAGGCGTTGAAAAAGTGTAACTGGGTTCAGAAAGACGCGGCCGAGATCCTCGGCATCAGTGGGCGCGTCATCAACTACAAGATCAAGACCCTGGGTATCGTCATTCCGAAAAGACGGACCCTTCAATGAGATTCGAAATGGGAGCCCCCTGGAAGCTTCAGAGAGGACGGCGGTGCGCGTTGCCAGATCCATCATGACACGGGGGGAAGAACCGACTCTTTTCACATCGGGGGATCTCCAATTGGAAGGGCTTCTCTGGCGAGGAAACCCGCGCGGAGAGGCCGCTGTCCTGTGCCATCCCCATCCCCAGTTTGGGGGGGATATGCACAACAACGTGGTCACGACGATGACGACTTTTTTCCAGGAGCAGGGAATCTCAACGCTCCGGTTCAATTTCAGAGGGGCTGGGATGAGCGAGGGGCGATTCGGAGGGGGAGTCGAAGAGAGGCTCGATGTGGAGGCAGCTATCGATGCCCTTGTCTCTTCCCTGGGGTCCAAATGGATTCATGTCTGTGGATATTCGTTCGGCGCCCATGTGGGATCCTACGTGGCTTCGGTGGACGATCGGGTTGACGGGCTTGTCGGTGTGGCTCCCCCCCTCGTCGTCTACGATTTTGATTTCCTAAAGGACTGCTCCAAAAGGAAGCTCATTATTGCAGGAGCAGATGACCCGTTCTGTCCACCGGGACGGCTCCGGGACTGGTTCGACTCCCTGAAGGAGCCCAAGGCCCTTGAAGTGATTCCCCAGACCGACCACTTCTTCTCGGGGAGAGAGATTTTATTGAAAGAGGCGCTTCGGGCCTCTTTCTCTTCCATGTCTCAATCAGGGGTTTGACGGATTAAGGATGCGATCGACAGACCACCCCATTCGGTACCAGAGGGTACGGAAGGGGTAGCCTCTTAAGTAGCGGCGCATAGAGAGAATCACGGTCTTGTCGCCCTGCGCGTACGCCCGAAAGAAACGGGCTCTGTCCCCATAACGGATTCGGAGCCCCTGGGCCTTCCACTTTTCCACGGATCGGTTCAAGCGGAAGATGTTTCTCATTTTCCGTTTTGTCGACAGTCTCTCCGCAATTCGGGAACCGTCCAGATCGATAACGTAAACCTGCGGACGATTTGGGTTGGCCGTCTGAACCAGGAGGTTTTTCAGGTTGAGATCGCCGTGGTAGACCCCCTGATCGTGCATGAATCGGATTGCTCGACCCGCCTGACGAGGGATCTCACGCCTCAGGGCACTCTCCTTTTTGGTAGGGGCTTCGCCAAAGCTTGAGAAAACCGAGACAACGTCTCTTGCCTCAGGGATTTCCTCGGAAATCAGTTCGCCCTGGTAGAAAGGGCCCCACGTGGTGCGACGCAGGGCCGCGACCACCTTCATGGTCGGGATGCCGCGCCTTCTTATCGCCTCAGTGATGACCATCTCACGGAAGGGCCTCGACCCGAAGAGGAAACGGTTCCCCAGAAGGCGTCGCAGGAGCCCCCCACGGCCGTAGGAACGGATGATGAGCCGGCGGTCTTCCTCTCCCTGCGGGATGAAAACACGGAGGTCCCTTCTCCCGCCACGGTCCGGGTCGATTTGGGATTTATCGATGATCCCTTCCACATTCTCGATTCCCAGCCTCTTGAGCCAGTCGTAGAAATGGGGGTCCACAAGGATCCGGGCTCGCCCCTGCCGGACCAAGGAGAAGCAACTCTTGATGAGCGGTTGAGACATCCTACCGACTTTCCAGCATGGTTGGTGTGATGTTGTTTTCTTCCAGGGTGGTCCCCAACCGTTGATGGAGTGTCACCAGGGATTTGTTGTAGTCAATGAGGGCCCTCGACTCCCGGCTTCGCGCGAAGGCCAGGTCGATCTGAAAATCCAAGACGTCCTTGGTCGTTGAGATACCCACCTCAAACTTGGCCTGCTCGGCTTCGAGTTTTTTTTCAGCCAGCCGACGGGCCACCCGGGTCGTCTTGATTCTCCTGAAATCGGTATCCACCTGTCTGACCGCCTCTCTCACCTCGAGGGAGATGTTTTTTTCGAGATCGGTGAGTCTCAATTCGACTTCCTGTCGTTCCAGCTTGCGGCGAATCAACGCACTTTTTGCAGCCCTGTTCCCCAGGGGGTATTCAAAACGGAGGCCGATGCGGAGGTCATAGAAATCCCCATCGAGCTCGTCCAGGGTATCTTCAAAAGACCCAGCGAGGCCGCTGAGTCCTGCACTGGCCACCACGTCGAGCCGGGGACGCACTTGGTTTTGAGCCAGTTTCAGGCTGACCAGGCGATTTTCTAGCTCCGTCTTTGTTTGGAGGTAATCGGGTCGGTTCTTGAGGGCCGTCTCTATCTCCTCGGCAAGGGAGAAGCGGGCTTCAGCGTCCTCAGGCCGATCGATGGGAATGATGGATAGGGGACGCAACGCAACCTCTCCATTTGGGTTCAGGAGGGCCTTCAAAAGATCCTCGAGGTCTCCGATCGTGTCTTCGTCCAGAATGACGGCTTCTTCCCTTGCGGCGACCCCTGCCTCAGCCTCAACGACATCGATCGGGGCAAGCTGGCCAGCCTCCACCTTGGCCCTGTTGATCTCCTCGAGTTCTTTGGCTTGTTGAACGGCCTGTTTACTCACATTGAGAAGCTCAATGGCAAGGGCAAGGTCCCAGTAGGCCAGTTCTACGGAGGTAACGATATCAATAACCCGTTTTCGGAACTGGAGATCAGAGATGCTTTTGTTGTTCTTGGCAATGACGATTGGGCCCAGATTGAACTGGCGGCCGAAGTCCTTCAGAAGAGGTTGAACAACCGAAAGGGTGACGTCAGTCTCGACTGAGGGGTCGAACTGCTGGACCTGGGAGTTGGAACTCAGGCGAAGGGCTTCGCTTCGAACTTCGGCCGTGGCACCGGTGGAGAATCTCTTTTGCAGGCCTGCCGCGATATCGAGGGTGTTTTCAAAAGGTTCCGTGGATCCCGTGAGGAAAGGCGCAACTGGACTTTGCTCTCTTGATACGCTCTTGGAAACGTCCGTTGTCACCGTAGGATCGAAAACCGATTCCTCTGCCTCGACCTCGGTTTCGGCGATCTGCGGTTGGAGCCGTTCGATCTTGATGTCGAGATTGTTAGACAGGGCCAGCAAAATCGCCTCCTGGAGGGTGAGCTTGACAACCTGTACCTTCGACTTTCTCTCCTCTGAGTGGCCGACAAATGGGTGGAACATAGTGAGAACAAGCACCAAACCGATCATCACGTTTCTCATGGCGAATTCTCTCCTCAATTTGAATGGTATAATGCACTCTAGGGTAATGGACGGTCGATTCTTTGTCAAGAAAGAGAGAGGTGTCCCAGGTCCGTTCAAATCGTTCGATCCCTTTTCCAAATGGATTTGCGCCTCGAACAAATCGAACATGTCGAACGATTCAAACGTCCAAGGTTTGACAAACTCTATGGGTTTGGGTTAATAGTTTTGGGATCCTGGACAGGGATGCTTTCATACAGGAAGGACCCGAATGGAGTACGAAGCGATTATCGGGCTTGAGATACACGCTCAACTGTTAACCGAATCGAAGATCTTCTGCTCCTGTGCCACTGCTTTTGGGGCAGAGCCCAATTCTCATACGTGCCCGGTATGCACGGGCCTTCCTGGATCCCTTCCCGTAGTCAACCGCAAAGTCGTCGAGTTTGCGATCAAGATGGGTCTGGCCACCTATTCCACGATTGCCCGGCGTTGCCTTTTTGCGCGAAAGAACTACTTCTATCCAGACCTGCCAAAGGGGTATCAGATATCCCAATACGAGATGCCTCTGGCTGAAAATGGCTATGTGGAGATCCTCACAGATGGGAAAACCAAGAGAATCGGTATCATTCGGGTCCACATGGAAGAGGATGCGGGCAAACTCATCCATCAAGACGAATCCATGGAGACAAGCCAGTTTAGCTTGGTGGACTTCAACCGGACCGGGGTGCCTCTGATCGAGATCGTCAGTGCCCCGGACCTTCGAACCCCTCAGGAGGCGGCCGACTATCTCCGGATCCTGAGCAGTATCCTCCAATATCTCGAGATCTGTGATGGCAAGATGGAGGAGGGGAGCCTGCGGTGCGATGCCAATGTGTCGATCCGGCCCCGTGGGGAAGAGGCTTTTGGGATCCGTACCGAGTTGAAGAACATGAATTCCTTTCGCCATGTTGAAAGGGCCCTGGACTATGAGATAAAACGGCAGATCGAGTTATCCGAAGCCGGGGAGGCTGTGGTTCAGGAGACCCGACTGTGGGACCCCCATCGTTCGATGACGGTTTCCATGAGGGGAAAGGAAGAGGCCCATGACTATCGCTACTTCCCTGATCCTGATCTTCTTCCCCTGATTATTGATGCCGAATGGGTCGAACAGATCAGAGAGGGGCTTCCCGAATTACCCATGGAAAAACGGAGGCGGTTTGTCGACCAGTACCGGATTCCAGAATACGATGCCGCCCTCCTGACTGCCTCGAGAGCCCTTGCGGACTACTACGAGGATGCAGTCAGGATCTTTCCAGAGCCCAAGACCGTCAGCAATTGGGTCATGGGAGAACTCCTTGGAGCGCTCAACCGGGATAACCGGGAGATTACAGACTGCCCGGTTACCCCTACCCTTCTCGGGGGGATGCTTCAGCTGATCAAAGACGGCACGATTAGCGGAAAGATCGCCAAAACGGTTTTTGAAGAGATGTACCGGACTGGCAAGGACGCTGTCCGCGTGGTCAAGGAGAAGGGGCTGGTTCAGGTGACCGATCATAGCGTCGTCGAGGAGGCGATCGGGCGGATTCTGGAGGCAAATCCCGACCTCCTGGAGGCCTATCGGAAGGGGAAGGAGAAACTCTTTGGCTTTTTCGTGGGTCAGGTGATGAGGGAGACTCGGGGGAAGGCAAACCCCCAATTGGTCAATGAACTCCTGAGGAAGAAACTGAGGCAGTAAGAAAGGGGAAAGGGGTCTCTGAGAGAACCAGCTCTGAACAGATCGTGTCCGTGGTCCGTTGTTCGTGCTCGTGTTCGTTGTTCGCAGTTCGTTGCAGCTGACGGCCGAGTGCTGACAACCGCCACCATAAAAAAAGACTTCTGAGCAGCGAAGAACGACCTTTTGGAGTTTTTCAGGGATCTCCTGAAGAGGGAATAACAAGACCATGTCCTTCAGAACCATTGAATGGAAGGGTGACCATGTGGTCTTCTTGGATCAGAGACGTCTTCCCCATGAAGAGGTATACGTGGAATGTTGGAACTTTGACTCGGTGGTCGATGCGATCCGGGACATGGCGGTCCGTGGGGCCCCTGCGATCGGAGTGGCAGCAGCCCTGGGTCTGGCTCTGGGAGCCATGAGCATCGAGACCCGAGACGTGGATTGTTTTGTCCGTCGATTCGGTCAGCTCTGCGATCGGATGGGGGAGGCAAGACCCACGGGGATCAATCTTTTCTGGGCCATTAAGCGAATGGAGCGAATTTTGCATTCCCCCCCTTTGGGGGGGGTGAATCAAGCCGTCGAGCGTTTGAAGGCTGAGGCCCTTGCCATATTGGATGAGGACATTGAGACCAACATGCGGATCGGCGAGGCGGGCAGAGGTATGATCCGAGACGGGGACACGGTGCTGACCCATTGTAATGCGGGAAGCCTGGCGACAGCAGGATACGGTACGGCCCTGGGCGTGATCAGAGCCGCTGTTGCCGAGGGCAAGAAGGTCAGGGTTTTTGTGGATGAGACCCGTCCTCGCCTGCAGGGGGCTCGTCTGACCGCCTGGGAACTAATCAAAGAAAATATTCCGGTGACCCTTATTTCGGACAGTGTGGCCGGCTATGTCATGAAGCAGGGCGAGATCAGTCTCGTCCTGGTTGGAGCCGACCGGATCGCGAGCAATGGCGATGTAGCGAATAAGATAGGCACCTATGGTCTGGCCCGATTGGCGCGGGTCCACGCCATTCCCTTCTATGTGGCCGCCCCGGTTTCAACGATCGACTTCACCCTCTTGGAGGGGAGCCAGATTCCTATCGAGGAACGGGCGCCAACAGAGGTGACGAAGATTGGTCACGAGACCATTGCTCCCCACGGCGTTGAGGTGATTAATCCTGCCTTTGATGTGACCCCGGGTCGGTTTATTGACGGAATTATCACCGAACAGGGTGTTTTGAGAAGGCCCTTCAAGAGGGCCATAAGAGCTTTGATGAGCCAGGCGTCGTGAATCGGATCATCACCCTCCTCAGTGATTTCGGATCCAAAGATGGGTATGTGGGGGCTATGAAGGGAGTGATTCTCCGGATCAATCCCCAGGCCCTTCCGGTCGACATCACCCACGAGATCGAGGCCCATGACATTGCGGCTGGGGCTTTCGTCCTGGGGAGTGCATACAGCGATTTCCCGACAGGAACCATCCATGTTGCCGTGGTCGATCCAGGCGTTGGGGGTCAGAGGAGAGCCATCATTCTCGAAACTGCGGGGGGGTATTTTGTCGGTCCTGACAACGGGATATTTACCCTGGTCTATGAGAGAGAGACCGTTCGTCGGACCGTGGCCATTGAGAATGAGAAGTTCAGAGCGTCGACAGTCAGCCGAACCTTTCACGGAAGGGACGTTTTCGCTCCTGCCGCAGCCTATCTCTCTCTGGAAGTTCCTGTGGAGCTGTTTGGTCCTCCTGTGGATGCCGGAGTGGTGCTGCCCTTTGCCCGCCCCCGTGTCGCGGAGGGGATGGTCGAAGGGGAGGTCATCCATAGCGACCGTTTCGGAAATCTGATCACCAACATTCCCGCTCATGTGTTTGAGGCCTTTGTGGGGGGAGAAACGGGGACGGTCTGGGTGGCAGACCAGGAGGTTCACGGCCCCTATGAGAGTTATGAAGAGGGCCGACAGGGAGAGATCTTCGGCATCTTTGGGAGTTCCAATCTTCTGGAGATTTCCGCGAAGGGGCAAAATGCCCAGCAGATGCTGGGACTGGGTAGGGGAGCAGTCGTGCGCGTGTTAAGGCCTTTGAAGGGTGGGGTACAAGAATGAGTCAACGGGTCATCGGCCTCGACATGGGGACCCATTCAATCAAAGCAGCGGTCCTGCTGCAGAGCCGCTGGAGTGGCTTTGAGTTGGCCGGGTTTTTTAAGGAAAACGTCGATCGTGATGATTCCGTTCCTGAGAGGGAGCGCGTGGCATCGGCCCTGGGGAGGCTCTTTTCAGAGAACAGGCTGAAAAGTGACGTGGTTGCCGTTTCCATGCCAGGGCTGGCCGTGTCTACCCGGATCATCACCCTTCCCTTTACGGACCGTAAAAAGATTGCCCGGGTGATTTCGTTCGAGGTTGAGGGATACATCCCATTCGCCCTTGAGGATGTGGTGATCTCCTATCACATTCTCGGGCAAGAAGAAGGAAAAACAAGACTTCTCGCGGTCTCTGTCAGGAAGGACATCTTGAGGGAAAATCTCGAGACCCTGGCTGGGGCGGGAGTGGTTCCCAGAATCGTGGATGTGGACTTCATGGCTCAGTTCAACCTGTCCCAGGGTGAGCTGAACGAGACCGAAGGGTGTTATGCGATTATCGATGTTGGGGAGTCAAAGACCTCAGTCTGTATAGTCGACGGCGGCACACTGGGATTTGGCCGTTCTATCCCCGTGGCTGGTCGGGCCATCACCCGGGGCATTGAAAAGGAGTTTGGCCTGTCTCCAGAAGAATCGGAACGATTAAAGGAGACGGAGGCCTTTCTTCCCCTGGGAGATCAAGATCCCGTCGCTGGAGATCAAAAGCGAATCTGCCGTGTTGTCGAATCAGCCGTGGTGCCCATGACGCAGGAAATAGCCCGAACATTCTACGCCTTTGAAGCTGAGGCTCAGAAAAGGGTGGATCGGATCTTTCTCTGCGGTGGGACCACACAGCTCACCAACTTCTCAGCCTATCTTTCTGAAAAGATGGAGATCCCGGTTGCTCAGCTTCCTTTGCATATATCGGGAGGGTTCAAGCCAGATCCCCAAGACCGGGCTCTCATCCCCCATGCCTATGGCCTGGGCATGCGGGCCGTGGCTAACGGGCGGTACTCTCAGGTCAATTTCCTGAAGGACGAGTTTGCCTACCGGACCGAGATCAGCGGGAAGAGAGGCAAGATGGCCTACGTTGGTATCTCTCTTTGCCTGATTCTCTCCCTCTTTACCTTCAACGCTGTTGGTCGATACAAGGCAAAGACGCAGCGGTATGGGGAATTGGAAAGGCAGATTCGAAGGGTCTTCAAGGAGACTTTCCCGGGGGTGAAGCAGACCGGGGGGGAAAAGCAGCAAATGATGGTCAAGATTCAGGAGCTTCAGAAGGAATCCCAGGCTCTGACCTCTCTGGGGGGCTCGCCTGTGACTGTCCTCGACCTGATGCGTGAGATCACCGAAAGGGTTCCACCGGAAGTGGAGGCGGATATCGACGCCTTTTCCTATGCCGGCGAAAAGGTTCGCCTCAGTGGCCGGACCGATTCCTTCGAGTCTGTGGACCGGATCCTGAAAGCACTGCAGGGTTTCGATCTGTTTGAAAATGTCTCCCTCTCAAACGCGAAGGTGGATGCGAAAGACAACAAGGTAGATTTTAAGCTGTCTATTTCGCTCCAATCCTCATAGGAATCGGGCGATGATCAGAATCAGCCCAACAGAGAAGAGAACGCTTTTGCTAGGGGGGTGCGTCGTCTTGGCCCTCCTTGTCTACTTTCTGGTTGTTTCCCGTTACATGAGAGAGATGGACCTCTTGGATCGACGAATAGCCCGGAAGACCGAGGAGCTGGAAGAGGTTTTGACTTTGCAGCGGCAGTATACTCGCCTCAAGGAAAAAGCAGAGATTCTGGAGGATATGGTCCATTCGACTCCGGGTTTCTCCCTTCTCTCCTTTCTGGAGAATCTGGCCACTCAGAACCGGATCAAGACACAAATCGCCTACATGAAACCCCTGACCACGCCGGGGAATGAAACGTACAAGGAGTCATCAGTGGAGATGAAACTGGAAAGCATCACCCTGCAACAGCTGGTCAACTACCTGTACCAGGTAGAGCGGTCTTCACAACCCATTCGAATCAAGAGACTCAATATTGCCAAGAAAAAGGAGAAGGCCTATCTGGATGTAACGCTCCAGGCTTCGACGTTCGAGCCCCGGGAGGGGAGTGGTGGGCCTCGGAGGGAAAAGGCCAAAGCCACAGGAATGAGGTAAGCGTTCAGGACTCGGCAATCACCCTTCGGTCGAACCCAAAAGAGCGTTCGATACCTGATCGCTGGTGACTGGACCCTAATGAGTGCCAACTACCGCCCCTGAAAGGGGTGGCTTGATCGTGACCCCAAGAAGGTCTTATATCTTTCTCTCACAGAGCCCGCAGAGACCCAGAGTTTTTTTAGCTGAATCTTTGAGAGGAAGATTACAAGAATGTTCGATTCGTTCAAGACGCAAATCCATTTCGAAATAACCAAACCACCCGAACACTAAATGAAGCCGCTCGAACAAGCGAAGCGATCGAACAATTCGAACGATTGGGACCTCTCTGAGCGCTCTAGCGACCCTGAGCAGAGCCGAAGGGGAGCGGGCGAGAGATAATCAGAACATCCTTTTCAAGAGTAAAGCTTGACTCTACCCTCCCGCAAGCGGGAGGGGTTTCGAAACTACTAAACCCCGGGCCAGGTCATCTCCCAGGCGACTTCCCTGAGCCATGGAGGCGAAGATCCTTCACCCGTGGAATGTCACCCCTCAAGAGGCGTTGCTCATTCAGAATTGCCTGAAAAACCGGATTCTCCTCGCTCCAACAGGCAAACGGATCCAACGGATAGGGGGTGGTGATGTTTCCTACGCAAAAGGGGGGAATCGGCTGTTTGGCGCGATGGTGGTTCTCTCTTTCCCGGATCTGGGGCTCGTCGACCAGGCCTGGGAGGTGGGGACTGCCGATTTTCCCTATGTTCCCGGACTACTGAGCTTCCGAGAGGGCCCGATTCTCCTCGAGGTGGCAAAAAAGATCCGTCAGTCCCCTGACGTCTGGATTTTTGATGGCCAGGGGATTGCCCACCCCAGAGGGATGGGGCTCGCTTCTCATATGGGCCTTCTCCTGGACTGCCCATCCATTGGATGTGCCAAGAAACGACTGCTGGGACTCCACGGCCAGGTCGGACCTCGCAAGGGAGATTCTCAGAAACTGAGCGCCGATGATCGGGTGGTTGGGGCCGTCGTGAGAACGCGTGAGGGCGTAAAACCTGTCTATGTCTCCCCGGGATTCCGGATCGATCTCGAGGGGGCGATGAACCTGATCCTGAAGACAACCCCACGATACCGCACACCAGAACCCCTCCGCCAGGCCCACCTGCTGAGCAACAGGATTCGGAAGGAGAGGACTAAGAGATAGGAGTCAGGAGTCAGAAGTCAGAATAAAGGAGGCGAGCCATAAGCCTCCAAGACATGGTTCTTTAGCAGAAAGCCCATCACCTCGTCCTTTCTCCCCATCTATCTACCGAGAGTTAGCCAAGGAGGGAAGTATTGGCGTTGACCTGTCCATTAGGGGGGGACTGCCATCCCAGTTCCGAACAAGACTCGGCTGACTGACGCTTATTTCAGTTCTATTCTGACTCCTGACCCCTTCTAAAATCAAAGGTGGATATCGATTTTGGTTGACATTCACCGATTTCTCCGCTTAAATGCTAGACATGCGATAGAATTAGGGATAGCAGACCAAGAAAAGGATCATATAAAATGATTGCAGAACGGGCAAAAGAGATCACGCCCTTCCTCGTCATGGATGTCCTTGAAAGGGCGCATGCTTTGGAGCGTGAGGGTACTGATGTAATCCATCTCGAGGTGGGCGAGCCTGACTTTGACACGCCCCAATGCGTCAAAGATGCTGCCTACAAAGCCCTTGAAGAAGGATGCACCCATTACACGCACAGCCTGGGCAATTTGGACCTCAGGGAAGCTATTTGTAGGCACTACGCCAAGACGTACAACGTACCGGTGTGTTCTGATCGAATTGTGATCACTTCAGGGACTTCACCTGCCATGCTCCTCATATTCTCGGCGCTCCTTGAGACAGGTGATGAGGTGATCCTCTCTGACCCCCATTACGCATGCTATCCCAATTTCATCAGATTCGTGCAGGGCGTCCCCGTGACCGTGCCCGTTTATGAAGAAGATGGCTTCCAATACAGACCTGAGGAAATTAGCCGTAGGATTACCCATAAGACAAAAGCGATACTCATAAACTCGCCGTCCAACCCGACAGGGAATCTTCTCTCTGAAAGCCGCATGAGAGCTATCGCTGAATTCTCGCCACACATCGTTTCGGATGAGATCTATCACGGCCTCGTCTATGAGGGGAAAGAGCATTCTATCCTGGAATTCACGGACAATGCTTTTGTCTTAAACGGCTTCTCAAAGCTGTACGCCATGACGGGTCTCAGGCTTGGCTACATTATTGCGCCGAAACCGTTCATCCGGCCCATGCAGAAGATGCAGCAGAACCTCTTCATCTCTGCCAACTCCGTGGTTCAGATTGCAGGAATTGCCGCCCTTGAAGCATGCGAGGAAGACGTGGTCCGCATGAAGAGGATATACAATGAGCGAAGGCAGTATATGGTGAAACGGCTTAAGGATCTGGGCTTTGGGATCACAGTCGAACCTACAGGGGCCTTCTACGTATTTGCGAATGCAAAGCATATATCAGAGGATTCGTACAAGCTTGCCTTTGACATCCTGGAAAAATCTCATGTGGGTGTGGCGCCGGGTATTGATTTTGGGAATAATGGTGAAGGATACCTTCGATTTTCCTATGCAAACTCGATGGAAAACATCATTGAAGGACTAAACAGAATAGAGAATTATCTTGATAACCGTTGACTATCCAAAAAGAAGGTGCCGGACTATCTCCTTTCCACGCATCGGCAGGACGTGCTGATTGCATCTTGTCTTCATAGCCTGGACTACTGGTGATCCACTGTCTCGATCAAATCGGGTGACACTTCAACAAACTCATTCCCCTCTATGGTTAGAAGAAAGGGAGTCTTTAGGGGGTTGCCTGTGGTGTCGAAACCGTTGAAACCGGAGACGCCCTTAAAATCTTGCACTGTGGCGAGTGCCTCTCGCATCGCCTCCCTCGATAGAATCGGCCGTTCTTCCAGAAGGCTCACAAGGATTCTTGCCGCGTCAAAGGCCTGGGCAGCAAGAATCGTTGGCTCCTCAGAGAAGGTCTTGTCGAACCGATCCACGAAATCTCGGATGTTCGGGGATTGGCTCCCTCGGAAGAACTCGTCGACCACCACGGCCCCCTGAATAAACTTCCCGGCTTTTTCCAGCAGACCTGGATTGTTCCAGGCGTTCGTCCCGAGAAGAGTGACCCCGTAGATATTGTAGTATGGCAACTGGGGGGCTATCTGGGCAACTCGGTCTGCCTGGTCCGGAATAAAAATGGCGTCGAATTCGATGATGGGGTCGTAGTGCTTCTGGTCCTGTCTTCCTCTGGATTTCTCATCGCGAATCTTGGCCATCCGTTTGATTTCAAGGCCGAAATCCATCTGACGGTCCGCATAACTCTCCAGGGCAACCACATCTCCTCCCAGGCGGTATACCTCGTCGATGAAGAGGTTGGTCAGGGTTTTGCCGTAACCATCATCGGGATAGAGCACTGCAAACCGGTGCAATCTCAGAATTTCGATGGCATAGGCGACGAGAGACCGCATCTGAAGGGGATAGGAAATCCCATTCCTGAAGACAAAGTCGCCTTCCTGGGTGATGTCTCTTTTGGTGGTCAGACTAATCAGGGGGACCCCCAGTTCTTCAGCCTTTTTTGCTGCAGCTTCGGACGTTGCTCGAAATAGGGGGCCCACAATCGCCAGGACACCCTCCTCAAGAACCAGCTCTTCGACTGCTCTGGCGGCCTGCTCTGGAGAAGCTTTGGAGTCCTTGATAATCAGGCGGAGGTTCAGGCGGTCGTAGTCTGGTTCGAAGGCATGGATGGCCAGCTCGATGCCATTGAGCGAGGGTTCACCAAATCTTGAGGCGCCCCTGCCGCTAAGGGGGAGGATACAACCCAAAACATATTCGTCTGGAACGAATCCCTCAATCTCTTTCAGGAAGGCCTCCACCTCCGGGAAGAAATCCTCGTGGCTGTGAAAACGGAGGAGATCTGAGAGCATCTGTCTGCTCAGCTCAATATCGCCTTCGGAAAGAGCGCGCTGAGCGAGAAGAAACTTGGCATAGCCCGACAGGTAGGTGTTGCGATAGATGAAGGCGATCTCCCTGAGTTCGATATCTGAGAGATTCTCCGACAGGACCTGCTGGATCCTGGCCTGCAACTCTGCCGTGAGATCTGGGTCATCGGCTTCCTCGAGTGCAGCCAGATACCATCGGAGCGCATCGAAGGGCTTTTCCAGATTCAGGTGGCTTTCGGCCATGAGAGCGAGAATCTTGACTCGTCTCGGTTTGGGAAGGTCAAACTCAACCAGTTCCCGGAGGACTCTTACGGTCTCAGCGGGCTGCCGCAGATGATGATAGGACTGGGCGAGGCGATAGCGAGTTTCATTCTCGACCGGGCTTTCCGGGAAACTCTTAAGGATGTGTTCATAGATTTCGGCTGCCTCCTGGAATCTCTCCTGGGCAAACAGATCCTCAGCCTGTTTCATCAAGGCTGCTTCATTGGCTCTTCCTATGGCAGGTGGTCTGGTGGGGGGGGCTTCCCCTGGGACCCTTGGCGTTGGGGCGCATCTTGCCAGGATCAGGACCAGAATTGCTAGGGAAACAGCACAGGTCAAGAACCGGTTCGTCATCTCTCTGCTTCTCCAATCGAGAGTCTTCAGCCGGGTCAACCGGTCAACGACCCGGTGCGATATGCGATCTGTGACACGGGACTCCATATCGTATATCTCATCATCCCATGTTCCCCAACTTAGAGCCGCCTAACTGGAGAACCCTCCCCTGCTCCATGATCATTACAAGACGCCGGGTTAGAGGGTCATGATCTTAGGTTTCCAATTTCTCAAGGTATTCTACCACGTTCCTTGCAAGGTCTCGATTGTCGATCAGGACCGAGAGCTCATGGTTGTAAAAGAGGGCGCTGTGAGTGAGATTGTGGCTTCCAATAAAAACAAACCGCTTGTCGATGACGATCGCCTTCGTATGGGTGGTCGTATCGGGTGAATCGAAGCGCACCTCCACACCGTTTTGCCGTAACCGCTTCGAGGTGGCCAGGTTTTCCCGATTCAGGGAATTGTCCCTTCTTCCTGTTTTCTCCAAAAGCACCCGGACCCGGACCCCCCTTTGCCTCGCTGCAACAAGGTCGGTCAGGATCATGTTGGCACGGTTTAAGGATTCGGGTCTGCTTTTGAAGAGGTACATGGAAACGACAATCTCATGGGTCGCCTCTCCAATATGGTCGCTCAAAACCTGGAAGAACTCGGTGTCTCTGAGAAGTCTGAGCCCAGGTGCTTTGTGGCCGTGAGTGGGGGAGTCGGATGTCGGGAAAATCAGCAAAAGGGTCAGTGCGAAAGAAACCAGGATTCTCAAGGCGTCGAATCCTCCTCTATACAATAGATGGCCGGTAGGCTTCGATGTTTTTCGTTGAAATCGAGGCCGTAGCCCACAACGAAGCGATCTTCGATCTCAAAGCCCACGTAGTCCGCCTGGACCTCTACCTCTCTCCGGGCCTCCTTATTCAGAAGGGTACAGATTCTTATGGATTTCGGGTGATGACCTGAGAGCCTCTCCATCAAATACGCAAGGGTCCAGCCCGTGTCCACGATATCCTCGACTATCAGAACGTCCTTCCCCTGGATGGGGATTTCAATATCCTTGGTGATTCTCACATTACGGGAGGAGGTCTTCCCAGAGCCGTAACTTGCCAGCCGAACAAAATCGATTTCCACCGGAAGATCCAACCAACGAATCAGATCGGAGAGGAATACAAAGGCACCCTTCAGGATACAGATGAGAACGAGATCTCCCCCCCGATAGTCCTGGGAGATTCTTTTTGCGAGGCCTTGGACAGCCTTTGATATCGTGTCCTGATCAATCAGGAGTTTCCGTTGGGAACATCCCATCGGTAGAAAGTCCTCTTCCCTTCCCTGATCAGACAGAAGCCCAGCTTCCTGGAGATTTTTCAGCAAAGGCCGTAACCCGATGATCGATTCTTGGGAGAGGAGATTATCATTTTTGGGGTACCCTGTCAAATCCTTAAAAGCCGGAGATGGCGGCTTGAAATCCCTGGGCTTTTTGGCATATAAAGAAAACAATGGCAACCCAAAGCGGCAAAATCAGTCGAATCACAATCCTCCACTCCCTTATGTTCATCCTCGGCTTTTCGGCGGTCTTCGTGAGTCTCGGAGCCACGGCCACCTATTTCGGCAATCTTTTAGCCCGTTATCAGTATGGCATCATGAAAGTCGGGGGAATCCTAATCATTATCCTCGGTGTCCACTTTACAGGGCTCATCACGATTCCTTATCTCCAGATTGAGAAAAGGGTCCACCTCAGTGGAAAGCCTATCGGATATGTGGGTTCCGTGGTCATCGGTATCGTGTTTGCCGCTGGCTGGACGCCGTGCATCGGCCCGATTCTCTCAACCATTCTCCTGTATGCGAGTACCGTAAAGCATCTCAAACAGGGGATCATTCTTCTGGTCATGTACTCCTTGGGCTTAGGTCTTCCTTTTTTTCTGGCCTCCCTGGCTATCAACACCTTCCTTTCATATTTCGACTGGTTCAAAAAATACATCAGATTCGTGACGATTGGGAGTGGCTGTTTTTTGATTCTTATTGGGATCCTGTTTGTAAGCGATCGGTTCACCCTGCTGAACATATACCTAAACATGATCTTTCCCATCAGTGGGGAAGAGGTTCTAAAGGTCGAGCATCAGAGCCTGGGCCTGTTGATCGCTTTCGTGGCCGGGTTTCTCTCCTTTGTCTCCCCTTGCGTGCTTCCCCTCATCCCTTCTTATCTGTCGTATGTGACTGGGCTTTCATTTTCGGACCTGACGCGAAAGAGCTAAATAAATCCTTTTTGTTCCTGCCAGCCGTCTAAGTTGGATGACAGAGACTGCTCAGACGTTAGAGGTTAAAGATTGGAGGTAGGAGGCCTCAAACCTCGAGCGAAGCGATCCTCATACCTCCAACAAGGTTTCCACTGGCGTTTCCGAAGTCTGAGGCAGACTCTATTGGCGGATGCTTAGAAGAGCGGCGAGGGCCGCTCCACCGAACAAAAGATGGGGGGACCAGGCAGAAAGGAGGGGAGGGAGAATCCCCGAGTGCCCAAAGGCCCGGGAAACGGAGAGAAGAATCCAAAAAACCATGCCTATGGCCAAACTGATACCGATCCCGGCGGCAAACCCTCCTGCCCTTCCTGTTTTCAGAGCAAAGGGTATACCGATGAAAACCATGATCAGATTGACAAAAGGAAATGAAAGCTTGATCCCCAGATCAACGACGTACTTGGTGGCATCATATCCGGCTCTCTGTAGGCGGCGGACGTAGCGTTTCAGTTCGCTGTAGCCCATTTCTTCGGTGTCTTTTTCCACCTTTCTGAGGGTTTCAGGGGTTATGTTCATCGGGAAATCCATACGCCGGTGATTCTCGACGGCCATCGATCCTTTTGTACTGAAGTCTCGAATCGTCACGTCATTGAAGGTCCATCGATTCTCCTCCCAGACAGCGTCGTGGGCATCGACTCTCTGAAAAAGCCGGGAGTCTTTATCGAAGCGATAGACCGTGATTCCTTTCAAGATGTTCCGTTCCGGATCAAAGGCGTGGAAGTTGTAAATCGCGGAGTCGTCCCGATACCAGATATTTGAGTTTTTGAAAGATGCCTCTCGATCCCGTTTCAGGACTTCCACGTCCATGATGTGCTCGGATTTCCGATAAGCGTAGGGAACGAGGAACTCGTTGCCGAAAAAGGTGATAAAAGCAATGACCAAGGACGTGAAGATAATGGGTCGGGTGATGCGGTAGAGGCTGATCCCACTGGCCTTCATTGCGGTGATCTCCATGTGACGGGACAGAATCCCCAGGGTGATGAGTGTCGAGAGCAATACCGCAAGGGGTAGGGTTTGAAAGGTGAGCATGGGAGTCTTGAGGAGGTAGTATCGAAGGGCGAGTCCCATGGGTGCATGGTGCTCCAAGAACTTGGTCACGGATTCAAAAAAATCAATCACCAGGTATAGGACATTGAAAGCACAGATGGAAACGAGGAATATGATGATGAATTCCTTGGAGATGTACCAGGAGAGGACGGAGGTCTTGAGATACCGGTTAAACATGTGGCTTTTTTCTCACGATCTTTCAGAATTGTCAAGGCATGGATAATCGGGGCAGGAGAGACCGGATGACCGGGATTTCAGGGGGACCAGCAAACTCATGAATCCAGCTCTTGACACAGTCCGTCTAATGTGTTTAATTATTCTGATTAACGCGGGGTGGAGCAGTCCGGTAGCTCGTTGGGCTCATAACCCAAAGGTCGTAGGTTCAAATCCTACCCCCGCTACCATGTAAGTTCAAGGGGTTAGAGGTTGACTGTAACCCCTTTTTATTTTTCCATTTGCCTGGCAAAAAACCTTCGCCTTTCATTTGAATATCGAATGTCGAATAAGGAATTTCGAACGTTGATTTTTTTCCTTCGACGTTCATTATTGCCTGTTCGATATTCTGCGGTTCAAAAGAACTGACTTCCAGTCGAATACGGAATCCCCTGCTTTGGGGAGGATGATTTCACTTCAGGGCTGTGGAAGTCCGAGATCAGCCCAGGGTCTCGTCGCACACTTTCATGCAAACACCGCAATTCGGGCCGGCTTGGCGGTACGCTTGA
>CAYGBW010000057.1:0-17633 GCA_964348185.1 uncultured Thermodesulfobacteriota bacterium
TGCCATGGGAGAGGTTGAAAAAGTTGAGGGTACTGAAGACCATGGTAAAGCCAAAGGCGAGGAGGGAGTAAATGCTCCCTGCAATGATCGAGTTGATCAGAATTTGAAGAAACACCGCAATCCCTCCCAGGGCTTACCCGTCTATGCGGTTCGCCAATCTCAGAACAAACCCCCAGGCTTTCGTGAGGGGTCCCCATCCCCCAGAGATTTCCAATTCCCCCTCCCTCCTTCTTTCTGGAACAGATATCCACGGCCACGGCAGCATAGACTCTGGCCCCCTTCAGCAAATCATCCTGTTTCTGGTGCATCCGGTCCCCCGTGTTCTCGCGAGGGGAGGGTCCCCATTTCACCGAGGGGATCCCAAACAAATGGTAGATGACGTTATCGTTCCACATGCTCGTGTGAGGGGAAGGGATCGGCTTCGGCTCTTCCCCCAGAACCAGCCTGTGTGAATCCTGGAGAGCCTCGACCAGGGGCTCGACGCCTGTCCCCTCATACCCCGACCGGCTGAGATAGAGTTCGACCTTCGCCTCCACACCACCCCCTTTAATGACCCGTTCCAGCTCTTCCTGAACACTGAGGGGGTTCCGTTTCGGGGAAATACGAACATCCACGTAGATTGCACAATGACCGGGCCGGGTGTTTGGCTTGTAGGGTCTCCCACCGAGGATGGCACCGATCAACACCTTGGGTCGAACCACACCACCTGAAAAGGGATACTGGTTCTCCTCCTCGTAGCGCTCCGCCCACGACTCGATAGCCTCCATGACAGGGATCATCTTCAAGATCGCGTTCTTGCTTTTTCTGAATTCGGGTGAGGGTTCGGTAAAGGGAATATAAGCGGGTTCCCCTTTAACCGTGATCTTGAAATATGCCACCCCCGGCAAAACCCAGGTGATGCCGAAATCAGAAGGCTCTGCAACAACGGCGTAATCAGACACCATCCCGTGGGCCAGGAGGAATTGCGTGCCGATCCCTTTGCCCCGGTACCGGTGCCCCCGGTATTCGTCGATCTGGGCGATCCCGATCTCTCCGGCGACGGCCCCTAAGATCAGATCCCCTTTGAGGTCAACACCGCTCTTCTTGATAGCCTTTGCCGCCATGAGGATAGCGGCCAGAGGCCCCTTGTCATTGAGAATCCCCTGACCGTAGATCCGATCCTCCACCAGGTAAGCGTGAGGACGATCCCAGGGCTGAATTTCGCCCAGGACGGGCACGTCAGCCTCCGCCCCGGAAAAGGCGGTGTCGAGATGAGCGTTGAGAGAGAGGCTGAGCCCTCTCCCCGATCCGCGGAGCCGGCCCACAGCGTTGTACCGCCCCTCTTCGATCTCCTGGAGAAACGTCTCAATACCGTGAGAGAGGAGCCAATCGACGATGAACCGAGCGAGTCTTCCCTCATCCCCGGTGGGGCTCGGGATGTTGACCAGGTCCATGGCCAGGCGGGTCAGCTCTTCCCGATCGATCAGGCTGAAGATTCTAGATAAGTCTTCTTTCCGCCCCATCGCCTTTCCCCCTAATCGCCTGCAATGCGTCCTCCTCCATCCGAGTTCTCAAAAGATGTCGGACCGCTTCTCAAGCGCCCGTGCCTGTCCAAGGCTCTTACTCCGCCCTCTCCCTTTCATCCAGCTGCACCGCCAGATCCCGGATGACGGGATGGCTCGAAATGGGTTTGATGAAAATCTCTGTGTCCTCCTCTTTGATCACCCGCTGACAGGCCATGACGTTTTTTCCATTGACATTGACGCGGCAGAGACCACAGAAACCGATTCGGCAGGGCCCCATAAAGCTCAGGCTGTGGTCGACCTCTTCGTAAATGCGGGTGAGAAGACGGAGCACATTCATCCCCTCTTCCCACGCCAACTCATAGGTCTGAACAAAGGGGGCCGAATCGTGGTCGGGGTCGAACCGCTCCACCTGGACCTCAATCGTTTTTCTTGAGTTCATCGCTCACCTCCTCAGGGCGAAGCTTTGTGACCACTACCGGCACGGTTTCCAAAGCCATGCCACCATCCCCCTTTTCCAGAACGATATTCTTCAGCCAATGCGGATCGTCAGACTCCGGATACTCCTCCCGATTATGGGCCCCCCGGGATTCGGTTCGCCTCAGCGCGCTTCGGGCAATCATCTCGGCCACTTCCAGCATACTGCCCAGTGTCAGGGCTTCGATCCACTCCCGGTTGAAGCGCTTAACCGGGTTTGCCACCCTGAGCTTCTTCTGGCGCACCGCCTCAACCATCCGGATGACCTCGAGCAGTTCCTCCTCCTTTCGGACAACGCCAACGTGGCTCCACATCAGTTTTTGAAGCTTCATCCTCAGGGGAATGGGGCTTTCCCCTTCGGTGGCATCCAGCAAAGAGAAAACCCTTCTCCGCTCATCTTCAATGCATTTTGGATCGATTGCAACGAACTTCGATTGAGCCGCGTACTCTCCGGCATACCTCCCAGCCCGGCATCCCGTGACCAGACAGGCGCTGAGGGCGTTGCCCGCAAGCCGATTCGCTCCGTCGATTCCTGCAGTGGCCTCTCCCCCGGCAAAGAGCCCCTCCACCCCGGTATATCCCCGCTCGTCTATGCGAATCCCCCCCATGAAGTAGTGGATCGTGGGGGCAACCTCAACCGCCATCTTCGTGATGTCGATTCCATACTCTCTCGTATCAATCCCAGACCACTTCCAGTTCCCCCCCATGATCCTGTCAACCTGAGCTTCGATGATGTTTCGGGGTAGATAGGAGCAGTCCATCCAGACCCCTCCATGGGGAGATCCCTTACCCGCCTTAATCTCCTTGAAAATGGCTCGGGTTACTACATCCCGGGTGGCTAGCTCCAGGCGGACAGGATCGTAACGTCTCATAAACCGGTCCCCTTCAGTGTTGTACAGCTTCGCATGGAGGAAGTAGCGTGCAGACGTCGCCCCTGCCTGGCCTCGGATCGAGAGAGGATAGGCCATGCACGCGGGGAAAATCTGAACAAACTCCATATCCATCAATTGTGCCCCCACACGGAAGGCGTAGGCGTACCCATCCCCTGTAGCCTCGTAGCTCGCCGAATTGATGTCGTAGAGGTACATTCCACCTCCGGTGGCAATGACCGTGGCCTTCGCCTGCAGAATGAGGAACGTGCCGTCCACCATGTTAATCCCGAACGCCCCCACAACCCTGCCATCGGACTGAATGAGGCCCGTGACAAAGATGAAGTTCAAGGCCTTTACCTTGGGATGTCTGTTTGCTTCTGATTTGAGGGCTCGGGAGAAATGAACCCCCGTCGTCCAATTGACATGAAGAGAACGGGGATAGGAATGGCCAGGCATCAGACCCTGGTCGAACTTCCCATCCCTTTTGTCCCAGTGAATCCCATATTCCTCCAGCTCCCGGACCCGGTCTGGGGCCTCCTGCGTGTAGATTTCGACCAGCCGCTGGTCATTGATAAACCGTCCCCCAATCACCGTGTCCCGAAAGTGAACGTCCGGGTTGTCTCGAGGATCGGCGTGGCCCAAGGCTGCGTTACAGGAATAGACGGCGAGCATGGTGACCCCACTTTTGGCCTGTACCCCTCGGCTGACCATGATCACGTCGAGCCCCTGCTTGGCCGCTTCGATGGCCGCCCGGGCCCCTGCTGCCTCAGACCCAATAACGAGAAGGTCTGTTTTCATTTCCTCGAATTTTTCCATCGAGTTTCCTTCCTGAACATCTTTCTACCCCTTGTCTCTCTGTTTGCGCAACGCCTCGGTTTTCCTGTGATCCACCTCGAGGGTCTCTGGATTCAGAACCACACCGTAGTCCCGCTGCGCGCCCTCCAGGGAGACATACCCATTGAGAACGTCCTCACGCACCTGTTGGGGGATTCTCTCCAAAGGTCGATAGAACCCCCCTCCCCCCGCATACTTGATAAAGATCTCATCACCCGGGGAGAGCCCAAATTTCCGTTTGGGGTGAGGTCGGGTTTCCCCCCCTTCTCCCGCGATCCGTACCTCACCGGGCGAGCCATTCAGGCCACCGAAGAACCCCCGAGGGGGGAACTTGATCCGGTCATACATGCATGAAAGGGTGGCCGGTTTGTCCGATCGTATTCTTGTGGCAACCACCTGGCCCAGTCCCCCCCGGAATTTGCCCGGACCGCCCGAATCGGTCACGAGTTCCACCTTGGTGATCATGAGGGGCGAGGCATTCTCGATGACTTCCACAGGGGTATTCGAAACATTCCCTGGAAAGCAGGTCGTCGAGAGGCCATCTTTGGTCGGTCTCGCTCCCATTCCTCCCGAATTAAAATAGTTGAAAATGAA
The DNA here is from genome assembly GCA_964348185.1 of uncultured Thermodesulfobacteriota bacterium. Classification (GTDB taxonomy): domain Bacteria; phylum Desulfobacterota; class BSN033; order WVXP01; family WVXP01; genus CAYGBW01. The sequence continues at coordinate 4,280 of CAYGBW010000057.1, forward strand.
TCGTTTTCCCCCAGAGGTGAATCCATCCAGCTGGGTATTTCCTGAGATCGCGCAGTCGGCAACCACTCGACCTGGAATCACCTGGGCCAGGACTCCGAAAATGGCGGGGGGAACGAAATGACCGATAATGTGACGGGCGGCCACGGCACAGGGCCTCTGGGCGTTCAGGATGCACCCCTCTGGAGCCGTGACTGTAACCGGCCTGAAATTCCCGTCGTTATTAGGGATGTGGGGACAAACCGCCACCTTGACGGCATAGAGTGAGTATCCCTGGGTATAGTTGAGAACCACATTGATTGCTCGATCGGTCTGGGGAGAGCTTCCGGAAAAATCGACGGTGAGGCGGGAGCCCTTGATTGTGATCGAACAGACGATTTTGAGGGGCTGGTCAAAACCATCGATAGACATCTCGTTGCGGTAGGCCCCTTGCGGAAGCGCCTTGATGGCCTTCCGCATGGCATTCTCAGAAACCGAGATGATCGCAGAGGCCAGGGGGTCAAGGCTGAACAGGCGAAACTCCTCCATGAATTCAACGACTTTTCGGCTCCCCACGTCGTTGGAGGCAACCAGGGCCAGGATGTCCCCAATCACCTCGTTCGGGATGCGAACATTATACTCGATAAACTCAAAGAGTTGCTCGTTTCTCCTCCCCCCTTTAAATATCTTCTGAATGGGGATGGTGAAACCCTCCTCGTACAGCTCCGAAGAGTCGGCAGAGTAAACCCGGCCCCCAATATCCATGACATGACCGGTACAGGCCGTGAGCCCGACGAGTCTCTTCCGAAAGAAGACCGGTGTAACAACGGTGATGTCGTTTAGGTGGCCGGAAACCTGCCAGGGATCATTGGTAATCAGTACGTCGCCCGGCCGGAGGAGGGAAGGAGGGTATTTTGTGAGAAAATGGCGTACTCCGGTGGCCATGCTGTTCACATGACCGGGTGTTCCGGTCACGGCCTGGACGATCATGTTGCCCTGGGGGTCGAAGATTCCACAGGATAGATCCTCGGTCTCCCTCAGGATGGTTGAAAAGGCCGCCCGTATGAGTGTTCGGGCCTGTTCCTCAGCGATGGAAACGAGCCGATTCCAGAGGACCTCCAAGAGGATGGGATCAAAGGCTTCCCCCTTTCCTGCCCCTTTTGTCATCTCAGGTTCTCCTAAGGCGGCTCTCGGCCGCAATCAAACCCGAATATCGAAACCGACTCGACTGAGCTCGTCGCAGGCCGAAATCCGAAACAAATTCGAATGACCAAAATCCGAAATAGTAAACGCTTTCGATATCCCTTGTTTCGGTCATTTATAGATTCGAATTTTGAATTTGTTTCGAGATTCGAAATTCGGATTTCTTTTTTTGACTTCCTCGCAAAATGCAAAGAAGCCTTGTACCTAAGAAACTACACCCCAGTCGATTCACCGATCCCTATGATCAGGCAGAGGTTATGATCCACCACCACCCGGCCTCCAGCCCCCACCACCGTTGTGGACTCTGTCTCCTCGATAATGGCGGGACCTGCGATCTCTGTACCGGGTGAGAGAAGGTAGCGGTTGTATACCGTGCACGAAACGTATCGCCCCCGCTGCGGGCTGTACGCTTTCCTCTCTCCCTTGATGGCCTCATTCAAAGGGACCCGGTCAGAGGGTTCCCCCGTGATGGGAACCCCAGGTTTTTTCCCCGAAACGGTGACTCTCCAGTTGAGACACTGTACGGGCAGGGAGGGATTTAGCCGGTAGTAGATTCGCTCATACCGCTCTTCGAAACCCCGCTTGAGTTGGGAGAGCCTTGCCTTGTTCAACCTGCCAGGGGGGACGGGGACGTTGATCTCGTGTCCCTGTCCGAGGTATCGCATATCACAGGAGCGCACCACCTCAATCTCCCCCTTGGGTACGCCCGCTGCTTCCATCATTTTTTCCCCTTCCCCTTCCATTTCCCGGTAGAGATGATCCAGCTCGTCAAACCCAGACTGGTCGAGACGAACGATGTACGTTCGAACAAAATCGAAGGAAATGGGCACCAGGAGAAATCCTCCTGCCGAAGCCACACCCGCGGAAGGGGGGCAGATGATCGTTCTCGCTCCGAGCTTCTCAGCCACCCAGTACGCATGGACCGGACCTGCGCCGCCAAAAGCGATGACCGAATAGGTCTTGGGATCTTCTCCCTTTTCCACGATGTGCACCTTGGCAGCATTCGCCATATTCTCGTTCACCACCTGGTGGATCCCCCAGGCCGCCTTTTCCATGCTCATGCCGAGAGGATCGCCGATCTTTGTTTTGACAGCCACTTGCGCTTTCTCCAGGCTGAGCGCCATCTTTCCCCCTAGGAAGTAACTCGGGTTGAGGTAGCCGAGGATCAGATCGGCGTCCGTCACCGTCGGGTCTTTCCCGCCCATGTCATAGCATACCGGTCCCGGATCCGCGCCCGCGCTTTCGGGCCCCACCTTCAGGAGCCCAAGCTCGTCGATCCGAGCGATGGATCCCCCCCCTGCCCCGATCTCTACCATTTCGATCACGGGAAGCTTCACCGGAAGGCCGCTTCCCCTTTTGAAGCGGTAGACCCGCGCCACCTCGAAATCGGTCGTCACCCGTGGACTTCCCTCATCGATGAGCGCGATCTTTGCCGTGGTTCCTCCCATATCAAAGGAGACCACCTTTCTCTCCTCCGTCAACGCCCCGTAATGGGCCGCAACAATGGCGCCCGCGGCAGGACCTGATTCAACCACCCGAATGGGAAATCGTGCCGCCACTTCTCGGGTCGTGATCCCACCGTTCGAAAGCATCACAAAGAAGCTCCCCTCAAACCCCATCCCCTTGAGGTTCCCATCAAACCTATCCAGGTAGCGTCTCATAAGGGGTTGGGTATAGGCATTGGCAACCACAGTCGACATGCGCTCGTATTCACGAATCTCTGGCATCACCTCCACGGAGAGGGAGACGAAAAGGTCAGGGGCAATCCGTTGGATCACGGAGTTCATGGCCTGCTCATGGGCCGGGTTTCGAAAGGAATGAAGGAAGCAGACGGCGATCGCTTCCACGCCCTGGTGCTTCAGTTCCCTGACCAGTGCCCCGGCCTCTTCCTCATCGAAGGGAACGAGAGCATCCCCCCTTTCATCCATCCGTTCATTCATCTCTTTCCGAAGAAAGCGGGGGACGAGAGGGGCCGGCATCTCTATGAAGATGTCGTACATGTCGAACCGCCGCTCCCTGCGAATCTCCAGGACATCTCGGAATCCCTTCGTTGTGATGAGGGAGGTCTTTGCCCCCTTCCGTTCGATCAGGGCATTGGCCACAAGGGTCGTCCCGTGAATGATATTCTGGATCTGCTCTGGCCTTATCCCCTGGCTGGCAAGAAGGGTTTCCAGGGCCTGAATAGCCCCGATGGAGGGATCTTTCGGTGTGGTGAGCACCTTGCCGATGGCCCACTGGCCGGTTTGATCCTCAATCGCGGCGATGTCTGTGAAGGTACCGCCAATATCGATCCCAATCCGATACATCACGCCCACTCCTCACAATAGCATCCCCACTCCAAAAACCTCTCTCCCCCAACAGGTCAGGACGATTTTCCGGTTGATCTACACAATGGGCCACTTGCTTTTCCCGTCCAACCCCGCCCGTTCCCCGATAGACTGCGCCATGGACGTTGCCTTTTCAATGAGCTCCCCCTCGTTGATGGTGAGGAGTTTTCTCCCTTCCATGACGGGATTTCCATCGATGATCACTGTTTCGCAGCTGTCCCCACTCGCCGAGTACACGAGGTTTGAAACAGGGTTGAGCAGGGGAAGCCACTCAGGACGCTGGGTATCAAAAAGGGCGATATCGGCCTTCTTCCCCACCTCAATGGAGCCGATTTCTTCCTCCCATTGGAGGGCCCGCGCACCGCCCAGTGTCGCCATTTCGAGGACCCTTTCTGGCGGCATGATTGTGGGGTCCATGCGAACATCTTTGTGGATTCCCCCGGCAAGGTACATGACCCTGACCATATCATTGAAATTGCCGGAAGGGGCTCCATCGGACCCTAGCGATAGCGTGACGCCGGCCTCCGACAATTCAGGGATCTTTGCAAGGGTAACCCCATACCCTCCATGGAGCGCGGCCCCGGGGCAGTGGCAGACACTGGAACCTCGAGATCGCAGGATTTCGACTTCCTCGTCGGTCGTCGGATAACTCATATGGACGAGCAGCACATTTGGCCCGAGGGCACCGATCTGGTCAAGATACTTGACGTGACACGCACCGTGGATCTTCACCATCTCGCCCGCGAACCCTCCATTCCCCGGGTTCATGTGGATTTGGAGAACGAGACCCCAATCGTCGGCGAGCCTTTTCGATTTCTGGAACAGTGACGTGGTCCCCGCACGGAGGGTCGTAACAACAACCGAGCCGCGGATCCTTCCCCCTGCCGTTCCGTGCCACCGTTTGATCAGTTGCTCAGCCCGGGATAGGCACTCGTCAGTGGTCTCAAAGAGGGGAGGTGGGATAGGGGCTGAGGGGGAGTCCATCCCGTGCTTTCCGATAATGGCCCGGATACCCGCATCGCTTATGGCCTGAGCCGTTGCATCGTAGTAGAGGGGATGGGCGCCCACCTCGGCAATGGTGGTTGTCCCGGTCTTGATCAACTCTGCACAGCAGAGAAGGGAGGATGTGTAGATTTCCTCCGGGGTCAGCGCTGCCTCATAGGGGAGCGTCCTCTTGAATACCCAGGGGAAGATGTCTATTTCATCGGCCATTCCCCGTTCCAACTGTTCGAGTGTATGGATATGGGCATTGACCAGTCCGGGCAATACGACTCTCCCTTGCCCCGAGATCACTTTTTTCCCTGAATGCGTCCGTGCGACCGTCTCGGCTTTACCCACGGCGACGATCTTCCCATCTTGGATCGCCACAGACCCATCACGGATGATCCTTCGGGTGCTGTCGAGTGTGATGACGAGACCTTTTTCTATGAGAAGGTCAACCATCCCTCACCTTTCGCCTTGCCTGGTGAGCCGACATGCCCTGGGCAGATCTTCGAATGATGCTTCCCTCGGTCCGGTTCAACCGGATTTTGGGGGCGAGAATGACGAGATTCCCCTCCTCGCTCCCTGGTTTCGGCGGTCACGGATGACTCCGAGAACAAAGACTTGCGGCTAATCCATCTCAAAAGGCCTGGCCAGGCCCCGGCCCTTCCAGATGACCTCACTGCCCGTTTCCCTGTCGACCAAGACAATGGCATTTTCGGGGCATATGCCCACACAGAAACCACAACTCCAGCACCGATCGCTGTCTATTCTGACGATCTTCTCTTTCTTGTCGAGACGATAGACCTGGTAGAAACAGCTCTTCCAACAGGCCCCGCAAACCGTACATTTCTTCTGATCGATCTTTGGAACATAGGGAGTTGCCGGTGGAAGGGCATGGGGTGACTTTTCCCTCTTCTTGAGTTCTGCCGAGGCGACGATCTTCGAAAGCACCTTGCCTCGAAAATCCGAAATGGAGGCATACCCCTTCCGTTCCATCCAGGAACGTATTCCCCTCTCTATCTTTTTGAAGACCCCCATGCCTTCAACATAGGCGGCTGTTCCGACCTCTATCAGGGAACAACCGCACAGGAGATACTGGAGTGCATCGTCCCACGCGAATATACCCCCTACCCCAAAGACAGGGGTATCGACGGCCTTGAGAATCTGAACCACCCGTCCCAATGAGAGGGGTAAGAAGGGGCGACCGATCAGATACCCTCCCATGGCAGGCGCCCCGAAGGGAACCTCTTCCTCAACATCAACGTAGATTCCACTCGGCGCATTGTGTGCCGTGACAAAGGAGATGTCTCGTTCGGCCCAACCCTTCACCGCATCCACCAAGGGTTCCATCATCGGGCTGATTTTGACCCCGAAGGGGATATGGGAGGATCTGCCGACCGATTCAATGATCCTAAAGCTGGTCGTTAGGTCCCTTTCCAGTTCCCCTTTCATTGTAGGGGACGAGAAATTGAGCTCGAGCATTCCCGCTCCGGCCCTCTCCATCCCCTTGGCCACCCTCTGCCAGGAGCCAATCTCCCCGGGTTTCTCGTAAAAGCTAACGATGAGGGGGATTCCCTTGGCCTTACAAACCTGGGCCATCTCCGGGATATTCTTTTCCATGACCACGTCCATGTCTTCCACGTGTGGAGCCGCCAAGGAGTAGAAGCTCCCAGATCCTTTAAAAGCCGCATGAAAGGGGGCCAGGGGAAACTGATAGGGTCTGAGCCTGATTCGGTAATCGGGAGGTGACGTAAAGGTCTTCGTGACGATTCCCCCCACCCCTGCCTCAGCGACCATTTTGGCAGACTCCCCATCAAATACCAATTCCGACGCACCGGGGAGAACCGGGGTTTTAAAGGTGACGCCCGCAATCTCAACGCTCAAATCCATTGCGTAACCCCTCTTTCAAATTTGAGTTTTTCCCAGCCCATCGCAGATCTCCCCGCCCTTGGGAAATGCCCAAAGCCCCTAACGGCGCCTTTGGGGAGCACTGTGGCAGTGAGGGAGGCTGTCAGACGAAGAGGCGAATCTCTGCCTACTGGGATCTCCAGGACGAGTTTGAACCCCGAAGGCGCGCTTCGCTTCGGGTCAAACACCGGAGCCTACAACAGCTTAAAACCCCGGACAACAGGGGAAAGAGACGTTCTTCAGTCAGGAATGCCGAAACTGGGTTATGATCTGGCCCCAATCCGTTACGCCTTCTTAGAATTCTCTGAAGCCCTTTGGGTCTCCTCCTTCAAAACGATGTCATGAGGGCTTTAACCGTGACTCAGTCATCTTGAGCACCAGGCCTCTTCTCCACTTCAACGAGCTTGGTCTTTCCCGCTTCTCGTGAAATTGTTCCTGGGGGGACCCAGTCGAATCGAGGGCTGATGCGCAGGGCCTCCCGAAAGTGAACAACCATTTCTGTCTCAAGGGCACGGACACTGTCCGGATCCATGCCTGGACCGTATTCGAGGCGGATCTGGAGAGGAGGTGTCACCCGAGGTCCGGGCCGGTCCAAGAGAATTTTCAACATCCCCGTTGTTCTGGGATAGAATTTTGCAACGGCGTTTTTGACAGCTCCAGAATACACATTGACACCTTTGACAATCAGCATCTCGTCGGTTCGCCCCACGATCTCGAACCGGGTTCCGGGCATGCCGCAGCTGCAAGGGCGGGTGTGGATTTCCAGTATATCCCCCAAAGCATAACGCATAAAGGGACCCCCTTCCCAATCGAGAAACGTGAAAACCATCTCTCCCTTAGCACCATCCCTGATTTCCAGGGGGGCCTTGGTCTCCGGGTCCACCAGTTCCAGGAGGCAGTGATCCTCTGAGACAAAGTGCATCCCGCTGTACTGCTCTGGTGGCTCGTCACATGAAATGCCGTGAAATGCATGTCCCCCTCCCGTATGGTCAAAGACCTTTGCATTGAAGCCCTCGCTGAGACGCTTTCTGATCTCCGGATTTCCCCCACCCGGTTCCCCGGCGCAGAAAAACCAGCGGATTCCCAACTCGCGGCTGTCCTTGCCCGTATGTTCAGGTGTTTTTTCGATCAAATACTCTCCAAAGGAGGGCGTGGCGATCAGGGCGACCGGGGAAGTGAGACGGATATACTGGAGGATTCGACGTGTCCCACCCTCTATCCCCACGGGGACAACGCAGGCCCCCATGTGCATAATCCCCTGAGAGAGAGGAAGTCCTCCCGTGAACATGCTCAGGGACAGAGCCTGAAGCATCACATGGCCCGGCCGGATCCCCGCTCGCCAGTATTTTCGTGCATGCATCTCATTGACAATGGCCACATCGTGCCAGGTTAGGGTGTATAAGGTGGGGGTGCCGGTCGTGCCAGAGGTTGAATTGATCCTCACGATCTTCTCGAGGGGGGCACAGGCGAGCAACCCGTAGGGGTGGCCAAACCGCTCCAGTGACTCCTCCTGAGCCTTTCGATTTTCCCCTTTCGTCATGAGAGGAATTCTCTGAAAGTCCTCAAAGGTCTTGATATCTTCAGGAACGAGACCGCAGGCTTCAAACTTCTTCCGGTAGAAGATGGAGTACCGATAATTGTACCAGACCTGTTTTTTGAGCCTTTCGAGTTGAAGGTCTCGAAGTGCGTCCTGGGACAGGGTTTCGACCTTTTCGTTCCAGAGCTTCCGATCTTTCCAAGAGGCCATTTCCCTCGTCGTCGTCTCTCCCCAGATCAGACGGGTTGATTATGAGAGCGCAATGTTTCCCTTCTGAATCTCCTGGAGGATCCTCTCCTTCCCTTTGTTGATGTGATCGCACAGAAGGGTCTTCGCCTCTTCAATGGACCTTCGGTTCAAGGCATCAATGATGTCCCTGTGATGCCCAAAGGAGATCTGAGGCATCCCCTTGAGGCTCAAAATGGCCACGCCATAGCGGTAGACCACCTCCATCAGATCATCGATCATCCGACACAGGCGGGTTGACTGGGAGAATTGAGCGACTCGCTGATGAAACTGGATGTTGAGCTTTCCAATGCGACGGAGATCATGCTGTTTCAAAGCAAAAACCGATTCCTCGACAATCCGCTTCAGATCGTCGACGCCCTGAACGGTGATGTGCTCTGAGGAGAGGCTGACGGCGTAGCCTTCCAAAACGACGCGGATTCCGAAGATCTCTTCAATATCCCTGGCCGAGAAACAGCTCACCATGAACCCCCCTTGAGGTAACCGCTCAACCAGATCCTCTTGCTCGAGCTTCAAAATGGCCTCGCGGACAGGGGTGCGGCTCCGTCCGACTTTCTCAGAGAGGGCGTCAATATTGAGTTTTTCGCCCGGCTTCAATCCACCATCGAGGATGGCTTCCTTGATCTGGCCATAGATTTCGTCTCGCAGGGTTGTGACTTTCCAGTTCTTGATTCTCGCCAGGAATTCTTCCATTGTTCACGATGCTCCCGTCTTATGAGGGTCTCCTCTTCGTTTCTCTGTTTCTTCACGGTCGATCTCTAGAGACATCGGGTCGATCACCACCCCATACGCTTCCCGGGCTTTCGCGATGGAGATCAGTTCGTCTCTCACCTCTTCGAGCACCTTCTGCACCGGACGAAGATGGGGGTCACCATAACCGCCGCCTCCCCCGGCTTCCTGGCGGAAGATTGTCCCTGTCGGAATCTCGGGAATGACCGCTTTCGATTCCGGCACAAAAACCGTCCCCTTGGGAAGACGGAGTTCAATTCGATTAATCGAACCGGCCTCTCCCCCAAAAAGCCCAAAGGCTCTCGCCTCTTCGTCTACACCATCGCCAAAGGTGACGCCTCGGGTCTTTTCCCCCTGGAATTGAAAGATCGTTTCGACCCCCAATCCCCCTCTCCACCGACCCGCTCCGGCGGAGTCTTTCAAATACTCGTGCCTCATGAGCAAATGGGGGGTGTGGTGCTCAAACATCTCCGGATCCTGGGCCAATATGCCCCCTGCACAGTTGATCAGTCCGATGTGGTCGTAGCCGTCCACGCCATGGCAAGAGCCTGAGCCCCCTTTGAGAGCGTTGAAGAGGATGTCCACATAGGGTTCGTTTTTTCTCGGATCCTGGCCGGTTACCGCAAATGCCAGCATCCGGTTCCACCCTGCCGTAACCCTTTTGGGTAACGCGGGAGCCAACGCCCGAAAGATGGCATCCGAATGGGGTCCTGTGATGGAGTTCCCAAATGTTGAGGCCGCTGGAAACCGAGGATTGAGAAAGGTCCCCTCTGGCACGTCAATGTGAATGGGCCGCAGAATCCCCTCGTTGTGAGGAATACCGGGATCAATCAACATGAGGAAGGTCAAGACGATGGCCGATACGGTGGCGGCATAAGGGGCATTGGCAAAGCCCTCTGTCTGTGGGTCCGTTCCCGTGTAGTCGTAGTAGATGTCTTCATTTTCAATCCGAATGGTCACCCGGATTTGATGTTTCGATCCCTTGTGGAATCCGTCGTAAAACATGGTGCTCTCTCCGGTGTAGACTCCATTCGGGATCGCTCGGATCTCTTTTCGTACCATGCGCTCGGTGGAATCGAAGAGTAAATCGATGTGGGCCTGGAGCGCCTGACTCCCATACCGTTCAAGCAGGTTTACGAGACCCCGCTCACCGAGCGTAGTCCCCCCGATCTGCGCTTTCATATCGTCTTCCACAATGGAGTATCTTATGTTTGAAAAGATTAGTCTCCAGACGTCCTTTCGCAGTCTGCCCCTTTCATAGACCTTTACCGGAGGGATACGGAAAGCCTCCTGCCAGATCTCTCTGGCGTTGGGATTGTACCCTCCTGGAACAGCCCCCCCGATATCGGCTTGATGTCCCTTCACCGCGGCCCAGCCAAAGAGCCGGCCTTCCCAAAATATAGGCCTGAACACGGCCACGTCGGCCATTTGATTCCCCCCCGAAAACACGTCATTGTGAAGAATAACATCGCCCGGATCGAGGTCCCCTCCGAAGTACTCCATGATGTGTTTGCAGGCCGGTTCTAAGGCAAAGGCGAGGACGGGGATATATTCGGTCTGCTCTAGCATCCGACCTTGGCCGTCATAGAGACCCGTTACGAAGTCTCTCGCCTCATTGAGAATAGGCGATCGTGTGGTTCGGAGAAGGGTCAGGCCCATCTCCTCCGTAATCGACTTGAATCTTCGTTGCAGTATGGACGCCAGGATGGGATCAACCGTCTCTTTCATCTCACACCGCACTCACCAGATCAGGATTCCCCCGACCTCACCCCTCTAGAGGGACCGACTTCAAACCCAGTCCCTGACCGAAGCATGGCAATTACCCGGCCCCCCTGATGTCGTTTGATTCTCACAGTCAGAGCTTAGCATCGAATCTCCGACCACGGGATGACCTCAACGGATTAGCCAGGCCTATGTTGTATACTGGTATATGTGCATCCAAGCATATACACAACCGGTTTCTGGAGTCAAGGTCTTTTCGATCTCGGAATACCCTCTCCTCACTCCTGTCGCCACCTGGACAAGGACTGGAGATTCAAGATTCCACCCGAGTGCAGGTGAATCCCCCTTTCCCTTTAGCGCATCATCCCTGGCAGCCACAACACGACCGGAGGAAAGGCTAACATCAACATCATCACGAGTAGGTCGCATCCGAGAAAGGGCAACGCAGCCCTGTAGACATCTCCCATCGTCGTATCAGGCGGCGCCACCCCTTTCATCACGAACAGGGAAAGACCAAATGGAGGTGATGTCGTCGCCATTTCCATGTTCAGGAGCATTATCGTCGTGAACCAGAGAGGATCAAAGCCTAGGGCATTCACGATGGGCATAAAAATGGGGATCGTTATCATCATGATGGAGAACGTGTCCATAAAAGTCCCCATGAAAAACAGGATAATCTGCATGACCAGGATGATGAGGAACGGGGAAATGGGAAAGCCCAGGACGAATGCAATCAACCCCCGACTCGCCCCGCTAAAGGCGAGAAGTTGGCTAACCGCTTTGGCCCCCGTAATAATGAGCAACATCATTCCCGTGACCCTGATTGAGCTCCCAACCCCCTTCTTCACGACCTCCCATCTCAGTCGCCCGTACCACGCGGCCAAGATGAAAGCACCCAGAGCCCCTGTGGCTGCTGCCTCAGTTGGAGTAGCGATGCCCAGGAAGATCACCCCGGTGACGAGGAAGATAATAATCCCCAAGGGTAGCACATACCTCACCGTATTCCTGAGTTTCATCGACACCGTGGTCGGCCTCACCTCATAGCTCGGGGCAATGGAGGGCTGGAGTCGACACCGGGCAACGATATAACCAGCGTAGAAGACAGCCATGAGGAGGCCAGGGAGAATAATTGCAATCAGAAGGCCGCCCACCGAGACTTGGGCCAGAGCGGCGAGAACGATACCCAGGGAACTGGGCGGAATCATGATGGACAAGCCACCACTGCCGAGAATGGGTCCCAGGCTCATCGCCTTCTTGTAACCCCGCCTTTCCATCTCAGGCACCAGGGTTGATCCCATCATGGCGATACTGGCCATGGAAGAACCGCTCAGGGTCCCAAACAGGGTGCCAACACAAACCGTCAGCAGACTCAACCTGCCCCGCAGGTTTCCCATCCAGCTGTCCACCACATCCAAGACCTGTGATGCCATTCCCGAATGAAATACCACTTCACCCAGGAGGATGAAGAGGGGGACAGGGATCAAGGAGAACATGGCAACAGAATCCCCGACGCTGCGGACCAGAATGGTCAAGCCTCCTTCACCGCCCCAGAAGAGGAGCGCCCCAACGATGTTTACCGTCATGAAGGCGAGGGCCACTGGCAGTCCCGTGAGCATGAGCACCATACAGCCGCCCACGATGATGAGAAACACGAGCCACCATTCCACCGATATTCACCTCAACACGCTGGGATGTGCTCCTTTGGCATCTTCTGGTTCTACAGAGACTTCAGGCCTTTTAGAAAGGCGACGCCCCTTCGCATGAACTGGATAGAGAGCAGGAAGTAGCCAACAGGGGCAATCATGAAAACAAAGGCATAGGGAATCCTCAACTCCGTTGTGACGAGGGCATGCCTCTGGAAGTCAACCCAGGTGACGCGAGCGCCATACCAGCAGAAAATCAAGCAGATCATGCCCCCCAGAATCGAAGTGGCAAAGTTGAGGACGGACTGGGTCTTGGGACTGAGGTGACTCAGCACAATGCTGATCTTGGTATGCCCGTCTTCCTTCAGTATCCAAGTGGCACTCAAAAAGGTTATATGGAGTAGCATCTGCTGAGCAATATCCTGCAAGGTGGGTATTGGACTGTTAAAGAAATACCTCAAGACGACATCCGCACTGACAAACACCATGAGGCACACAATCAGCGCACCTGCCATGACAGCAAGACATCCGATAGCCCTGTCGAAGACGGCGGTTGCGATGTTTAGCAATCTCACGCCCTGCCCCTACACCCTTTTCGGATTCCGGTCAAAGGATAGACAAAGACAGGATGAACACCTAATGAATCGTGGGTGTTAAACGCCAAGGCTGACCGTTCAACACCCACGCCCCAAGAACTTCACGGATCTAACCAGCGGTTTACGCGGAGATGAGCCCCCTACCGGTTTTCTGGTCTAATCAGGACTTCCCAGAGTTCATTGTAGGCCGCCGAAGGAAGCGTCCGCTTCAGCTCCGCCCAGGAAGCCCTGTCAAAACCCTTTAGATAGTAATCCTGCTCCTCCCTTCTCAACTCGACGTATTCCACCCCAGCATCCTTGAATTTCTGTCGTTCCACTGCAGCTTGTTTGACATAGCGGGCTTGCATGAATTGTTCGAAGTCAACCGCAGTGCGCGTGATCACATCTTGAAGATCCTTGGGAAGGGAATTGTATTTGTCCAGATTCATCATGAATCCCAAATCCATCCGAGAGAATGGTGGGTCAACGACGTACTGGGTCACT
>CAYGBW010000058.1:0-22783 GCA_964348185.1 uncultured Thermodesulfobacteriota bacterium
GCCTGCGACGAGACCTGTCGGCGAGCTCAGGTCGAGCCGCTCAGCCGAGTCGATTTTGGTCATTTGATATTCGGATTTGTTTCGCATTTCGATATTCGAATTTCGGGTTTAGAATGTCGGTTCTCAGGACACTGTGCGACCGTGTAAGTTATGCAAGCTATTATTGGGACACTACGCTAGGAGCCTGTTTTCATGAACGTCATGACATCATGGACGGATTCATCGCCAGCATCACGGTGAACGCGTTGATGGGATGGCATCGCCTGTTCACACGAAACGTCAACAGAAGGGTGGAAAAGAGCACCCGGAGGCGTCGGTTTCGGGTTGGTGATTAGGGAGAAAGGCGTAAAGCCCGAAAGGGCACGATTCTGATTGTCAGCCCGGGTTGAAAACGATCTATAAAGACCGGGTTGATTGTGACGGGGGAAAACGGTATATAGGGATAAGATCCATAGGAGGAGGAGTAACGATTGGACTATTTTATTACCGAAGAACAAAAAATGATCCGGGATCTGGCGCGGAAGATCGCCCAAGAGAAGGTCATTCCTGTCCGAGCGGAACTGGACGAGAACGAGGAGTTCCCCACGGACATCATGAAGGTGTGCGCTGATGCGGGTCTCTTCGGGGTTTGCATTCCGGAGGAGTACGGTGGATTCGGAGGGGGTGTTTTCGAGAATTGTCTGGCAGTGGAGGAGATGACCCGGGGATGTCTCGGCGTTGCCGTTAGCTATGCCGGCAGTAGTCTGGGCGCTTATCCGATCCTTGTTTATGGCAATGAAGATCAGAAGAAGAAGTATCTTCCAGATATTGCCAGTGGGAAACGGCTGGCAGCCTTTGGATTGACTGAGGCGAACGCAGGAAGTGACGCGGGGGCCATTCAGACTACGGCGGTTCTGGATGGGAATACGTATGTCCTCAACGGAACCAAGCAGTGGATCACCAATGGGGGTGAGGCCGAGATATACTCCATTATTGCCATGACAGACAGGAACAAGGGGCCACGGGGAGCGAGCGCCTTCATCGTGGAGAAGGACACCCCTGGGTTTAGTTTCGGCAAAAAGGAGAATAAGATGGGGATCCGGGCATCTGCAACCCGGGAGTTGGTTTTTCAGGACTGCCGGATTCCAAAGGAAAACCTCATTTCCAGGGAAGGCATGGGCTTCATCATTACCATGAAGACCTTTGATAAGACTCGACCTGGTGTTGGGGCCCACGGAGTCGGTCTGGCCCAGGCAGCCCTAGATGAAGCTGCTCAATACGCCCGTGAGCGTGAGCAGTTTGGTCGAAAGATCATCTCCTTTCAAGCGATTCAGCATATGCTGGCGGACATGGCAACCCTTGTGGAGGCTGCGAGGGCCCTGGTTTATTCTGTCGCTCGCTTTATCGACACCAACCCAAAGGATTTCTCCAAAGTCTCGGGTATGGCCAAGCTTTTTCCCAGCGACGTGGCCATGAAGGTCAGCACGGATGCTGTACAGATCCTTGGAGGATACGGATACATGAAAGAATACCCTGTGGAGAAGATGATGCGGGACGCCAAGATCCTTCAAATCTTTGAGGGAACCAATCAGATTCAGCGAAATGTGATTGGCCTGGCATTGAGCAAGGAATATGCGAGTCGGAGGCGATCACCGTGACTAGGGAGGTAGGGATGGAGGAAATGGCCTTTATCTTTCCCGGACAGGGGTCACAATACGTGGGAATGGGAAAGGACCTGTGTGAGAACTTCAAGGTGGCAAGAGAAACCTTTGAGGAGGCGGATGAAGCCCTTCAGGTCAAGATATCCCGTCTCTGTTTTGAGGGGCCTGAGACGGAACTCAAGTTGACGACCAATACCCAGCCTGCCATCCTAACGGTGAGTGTTTCTGCACTGAGAGTTGTCCAGTCAGAGACAAACCTATCTCCAGCCCTCTTAGCCGGACACAGCCTGGGCGAGTACACCGCTCTTGTGGCAGGAGGGGCTCTCGACTTTGCTGAGGCGGTGAGAGCCGTCCGTGCCCGGGGACAGTTCATGCAGGAGGCAGTTCCAGTGGGAGAAGGGGCGGTTGGTGCGATATTGGGGTTAGATGAGGCCACCGTGGATTCGATCTGCAAAGAGACCGCCCAGGGCGAGGTCCTCACACCGGCAAATTACAACTGCCCGGGGCAGATTGTTATATCGGGGAATTCAGGGGCGGTCACGAGGGCCGTCAAACTGGCCAAAGAAAAGGGTGCCAAGCGGGCTATCCTGCTACCTGTGAGTGCTCCAGTCCATTCTCCCCTCATGGAGCCGGCCGGAAGGCGGCTCGAAGAAGTTCTGCAGCGCATGGCCATAAGAGATCTCCAGATTCCAGTTGTGGCCAATGTGGACGCACAGCCGAACACCTCCCGGGAGCGGGTCGTGGGGCTTCTGATCCAGCAGGTGAGTGCACCGGTGCGCTGGGAGGAATCCGTGCAAACCATGTTTTCCCGGGCCATTCGGACGTTTTTGGAGGTGGGGCCTGGAAAGGTCCTGCTCGGACTCATGAGGCGGATGGATGGCGGGGCCTGCCTCGCCAACGTGGAGGATACGGAGAGTTTGAAAAGGACAAAATCGATCATGGAAGGGGCTACGTAAGATGGAGCTTTTGGGAAAAGTGGCTCTAGTCACAGGAGGGGCCCAGGGGATTGGGCGCGCCGTGGCGCTGATGCTCGCGAAAAATGGCGCTGATGTGGCGATTTCAGACATCAATCTGGAGATGGCCCGAAGGACCGCTGACGAGATAGAGAAGATGGGGAGACGGACGTTGGCGGTTGAGGCCAATGTGGCCCGGTTCGAAGATGGGGAGAGAATGGTCCGGGAGACCGAGGAGGCTCTTGGCCGGATCGACATTCTGGTCAACAATGCCGGCATTACTCGAGATAAACTGATGCTTCGCATGTCGGAGGAAGAATGGGACATGGTTCTCGACATCAACCTTAAGGGTGCCTTTAACTGCACCAGAGCGGCCGTTCGTTCCATGGCTAAACAGAGGAGCGGCAGAATTGTCAATATTGCGTCGGTTGTTGGTCTGATGGGAAACGCTGGTCAGGCAAACTATGCCGCCTCAAAGGCGGGACTCATTGGATTGACAAAGTCGGTTGCCCGTGAATTCGCTTCCAGGGGAATAACCGTCAATGCCGTTGCACCGGGCTACATCGACACTCCCATGACCCAGGCCCTCCCGGAAAAGGTCAAGGAGGAGTTGAAAAGGCTGATCCCTCTGGATCGGCTGGGAACGCCCGAGGATGTTGCCAACGCCGTGTTCTTCTTGGTAACAGGGGGTTCCGATTACGTGACTGGACAGGTCCTTCAGGTCAATGGAGGACTCTACATGTAGCATTCAACCGTCAGTTGCCAGGGGGCTTCGAAGTCGGCTCGCGGTGGCAAAAGATCGGCAGAGATTGGCAAGGGCCTCACTTTCATGTTAAAGATAGTTGCGAGGGAGTGGGGTCCAGAAGAGAGACAAAGGGCGGAGGATTTCAGGTGAAGGAGGTAAAGGCTATATGGATATTGAAGCACGGGTAAAGGAGATTATCGTGGAGCAGTTAGGCGTTAGCGAGAGCGAGGTTGTCCCCGAGGCGAAGTTCATCGATGATTTGGGAGCGGACTCCTTGGATCTGGTTGAACTCGTCATGGCCCTAGAGGAAGAGTACGGGACTGAGATCTCTGATGAGGAAGCTGAGAAGATCCTTACGGTCGGTGACGCCTTCAACTACATTAAGTCCCATCAGTAGGCTTCACTGTGGAGATCTTCTATATCATGAAACGTCCTCGATGAGAAAGAGCAGGAATCCTTCGGTCCGGCCCAGGGAAAAGGAAAAACAGGTGACAGGAGGTCAGACCTTGAAGAGAAGAGTTGTGGCAACAGGTTTGGGGGCCATTGTCCCCACGGGCAATACGGTGGAAACCGCCTGGAAAAACGTCTGTGAGGGACGTTCAGGTGTCGGCAGAATTACCCGGTTCGATGCCGGGGAGCTTCAGACCCAGATCGCCGGAGAAGTCAAGGGGTTCGACCCAGAGGTCCATGTAGGGAAAAAAGATGTCAAGAAGATGGATCTCTTCATCCATTTTGCCATTGCAGCGGCGGAGATGGCTGTCAAAGATGCGGGGCTGGAGATTGGTGAGGAGAACGGCCATCGGGTTGGAGTGATCGTTGGGACAGGCCTGGGCGGGCTTCCCTCCCTTGAGAAATATCACCAGATTCTTTTAGAACGGGGCCCGAGTCGCCTCAGCCCGTTTTTCATCCCCATGTTGATCGCCAATATGGCAGCAGGCCAGATCGCCATTCGGTTTGGAGCCAAGGGGCCTAACAGCTGTGTTGTCACCGCGTGCGCCACCGGTGCCCACTCTATCGGGGATTCCATGCGAGCCATCCAATACGGTGATGCCGACGTCGTCATTGCCGGCGGAACCGAGGCCAATCTGACACCCCTGTGCGTCGCCGGGTTCAGTGTCATGAAGGCCCTGTCAGTTCGAAATGACGAACCTGAAAGGGCGAGCCGCCCCTTTGATCGGGATCGAGACGGTTTCGTGGTGGCCGAGGGGGCCGGCATTGTTATCCTTGAGGAACTTGAATTTGCCAAGAAGCGGGGAGCGCCCCAGATCTATGCCGAATTGATCGGGTATGGATACAACGGGGATGCTTATCACATGACTGCCCCAGCTCCTCAAGGCGACGGGGCGGCTCGGTGCATGGAGATGGCCCTGGCAGATGCCCGAATAGCTCCGGAGCAGATCGGCTATATCAACGCCCATGGCACATCAACCTATCTGAACGACATCACCGAGACTCAGGCGATTAAGCGCGTCTTTGATAGCCACGCAAAACAGATACCCATCAGCTCAACCAAATCCATGACGGGCCATCTTCTGGGAGCCGCCGGAAGCGTGGAGGCCATTTTTTCAATACTGAGCATCCGAGACGGAATCATTCCTCCTACGATCAATCTGGAGAATCCAGACCCTGAGTGTGATCTCGACTACGTTCCTCAAGAGGCCAGAGAGGCGAAGCTCACCTTCACCCTGTCCAATGCCTTCGGCTTCGGTGGCTCTAATGCCACATTGGTATTCCGACGTTTCGATGGCTAGCCCCCCAGAGGGTCTTTGGCTGCTGAACATGCCACCTTCCCAAGAAAAGAGAACTTCGCTGATGGCGATCCGCGACGAGGATGAGCCCTTCCAGGAGACAGCACCCCGAAGTCCGAGGGATGAGGAGACCGTTACGATGGGAGAAACGGCGTCCCGTCTGTCCTGGGATGAATACTTCATGGAAATTACCAAGCTCGTCGCGAGACGGGCGACCTGTTTGCGGCGACAGGTGGGAGCCATTCTCGTAAGGGACAAGAAGATTCTTGCTACTGGATATAATGGGGCGCCAACCGGGCTAGACCATTGTTTGGACGTTGGTTGTTTGCGACAGGAGCGAAACATCCCCTCCGGTGAGCGACACGAGCTGTGCCGGGGCCTCCATGCAGAACAGAATGCCATCATTCAGGCAGCCTACCATGGGGTGAGCATCCGGGGTTCGACCCTGTTCTGTACCAACCTGCCGTGTTCGATCTGCACAAAAATGATCATCAATGCGGGGATCACGAAAGTTGTCTACCTGGACGGCTATGCCGACTCGCTCTCTCGGGATCTGATTGCGAAGTCCGGAGTGAGAGTGGTAAAATTCAGTAAATTGGGGAAAAGGCTATGAAGTGCCCCTTTTGTGGCCATACGGAAAGCCGGGTTGTCGATTCCAGAATAAGTCGAGATGCTGAAAGCATTCGGCGCCGTAGAGAGTGCCTGAAGTGTAGAAAACGTTTCACCACGTCAGAACGGGGGGAGGAGACCCTCCCTCTGGTCGTCAAGAAAGATGGTCGGCGAGAGTCCTTTGACCGTCAGAAGATCCTCAATGGTCTGAAGAAGGCCTGCGAGAAGCGCCCGATTAGCGTCGATGTGTTGGAAAAGATTGTCAGCCGGATTGAGCAAGGCCTCATTGAGAGCGGTGAGCGGGAGGTGAAGAGTTCCGTTGTCGGGGAAAAGGTTGTGGAGGAACTCTACAACCTTGACGGGATTGCTTACGTGAGGTTTGCGTCAGTCTATCGTCAATTCAAAGATATCAACCAGTTCATGAAGGAGTTAAAAGATCTTCTCGCCCATGGAGAGGGAGGGTGACACCCTGAGGGTACGTTCTTTCCATTTGAGTGGACCATTGGGTCAGGGGAGATTCTTCGCCACCCGAAAAGGGTGGCTCAGATTGATGATGCTCTTCTGTTGTCACTCTGTAAGGAACTGAAGTGTGCCAATCCCATGCATGAAAGGATACGTCGCCCCTATGATGAAGAATCAGGAAAGGGGGGAGAAGGATGTTTACGGGGATCGTTGAGAAAGTGGGAAGGGTGACCGCCCTCGAGAGACACGGCAGGGAGGGAGTCCTTCGGATCGATGGGGGGTGGGATTTGACAGAGATCGCCCTCGGTGATAGTATCTGTATCAATGGAGTCTGCCTGACGGTGTCTTCTCTAGAGGATACGACTTTCGGAGTGGACGTGTCAGCAGAAACGCTCAGCCGGACAAATCTGGGCGAGATGGGGGTGGGAGAACCCGTCAACCTGGAAAGAGCACTGCGCCTGTGCGACCGGTTGGGGGGCCATCTGGTCATGGGCCATGTGGACGGGACGGGGACGGTCCATGACATCCTGAGGGAGGGAGATTCCTTTCGGTTTGACTTTGAGGTTTCCGAGGAGATTTCCCGTACCCTTGTGGAAAAAGGCTCGGTCGCTGTTGACGGCACCAGTCTCACGGTAAGCGGATTGGATAGGCGTTCCTTTCAAGTCTACGTGATCCCTTACACCCTTGCAGGGACCACTCTCAAACTGAGAAGGCCCGGTGATCACGTCAACATCGAAACCGATATCATCGGGAAGTATGTGGAAAAGATTCTGTCAGCTCCGCGGGAGGGACTTACCCTTGAGACCCTGATCAAGAGCGGCTTCTTGTAAGGGGTGAAACGAGTGGGTTGGACCATTGGAGGAGAGGAGAGCCTCACTCGCTCCCGGGTTGATGGATTCGACTAATAAATTTGAAATTCGAAACAAATCCGAATAGGCAATGACAAAAACTCAAAAGAGACTCCTGATTCCTACCTGATCCGAACAAGCTGTGCAAACGAAATCGTCCCAAGGGCCAAAGGACTTGTGTTTTGAGCATGTGTGAATCGGTATTTGTTTCGGACTTCGGATTTGCGGTTGAGGCCAGACTGTCAAATCAGCGTCTTCGGATCGTTGAGTCCTCAAAAGGAGAGTGACGGAAACATGCTCAGTTCTATCGA
The DNA here is from genome assembly GCA_964348185.1 of uncultured Thermodesulfobacteriota bacterium. Lineage (GTDB taxonomy): Bacteria > Desulfobacterota > BSN033 > WVXP01 > WVXP01 > CAYGBW01. The sequence goes on from CAYGBW010000058.1 coordinate 7,317, forward strand.
GGAAGCCATTGAAGATATCCGAGATGGGCGAATGGTCATTCTTGTGGACGATGAGGACCGTGAAAATGAAGGTGATCTGACCTTGGCCGCGGAGAAGGTTACGCCGGAAGCCGTCAATTTTATGGCAAAGTATGGACGGGGGCTGATCTGTCTGGCCCTGACAGAGGAGAGGCTTGAGGAGCTCAAGATTCCCATGATGGTCAACAACAATACCTCTCACTTCGGTACCTCTTTTACCGTGTCCATCGAGGCGAAAAGGGGAGTGACCACGGGGATATCCGCCCATGATCGGGCAACCACCATACGGATCGCTACTGACCCTGCTTCAGGGCCGGATGACATCGTCATGCCAGGCCACGTCTTTCCTCTTAGAGCGCGGAAGGGCGGGGTTCTGGTCCGAACAGGGCAGACAGAAGGATCCGTTGATCTGGCCAGGCTGGCCGGCTTGCGGCCGTCAGCGGTTATCTGTGAAATCATGAAGGACGATGGGACGATGGCCCGCATGCCCGACCTGAAGAGATTTGCTCGGAGGCATCACCTCAAAATCATCACCATCGCTGACTTGATTGAATACCGATTGACCAAGGAGTCGCTCGTGAGACCGGCCGCCGCTGCGTGCTTTGCGACGGTTTACGGTGGGGAATTCAGGGCAATTGTCTACGAGAACGATGTGGACAATTACCAGCACATCGCCTTGGTCAAGGGGGAAATCTGTCCTGGTGATGAGGTATTGGTGCGGGTGCATTCCGAGTGTCTCACGGGCGATGTTTTCGGATCGAAAAGGTGCGACTGTGGTGATCAGCTTCACACCGCCATGGCAATGGTGGAGAGGGAGGGCAAAGGGGTCATTGTCTACATGCGACAGGAGGGAAGGGGTATTGGGCTGGTAAACAAGCTCAGGGCTTACTGTATTCAGGACAGTGGATGTGATACCGTGGAGGCCAACCATGAGTTGGGATTCAAGGCTGACCTGAGAGATTACGGGCTTGGTGCCCAGATCCTTGTTGACCTGGGCCTTCGAAAGATTCGTCTCATGACCAACAACCCCAAGAAGATCATCGGCCTCGAAGGGTATGGAATTGAAGTCGTCGAACGAGTCCCTCTCGAGATGCCTGCCCGGGCTGAAAACATTCGATACTTGAAAACCAAGAAGAGAAAATTGGGCCATTTGCTATCGCTGGAGTCTCTGGAATAGCCCTCTGCCTATGAACGAAGCAACAAGGGTCTATGAGCAGAGATCTCTGGCGCCTTGAGGGTATGGAGGCACAATGCCGAAAACAATCGAAGGGAACCTTATTGCCAAAGGGTTGAAGTTCGGAATCGTGGTGAGTCGTTACAACAGTTTCATCACCAATCGGCTCCTTGAGGGGGCTCTCGATGCGTTGATTCGAAATGGAGCCGAAGACGGGGACATCGAGATATGGAAGACTCCAGGCTCCTTTGAGATTCCTCTGGCAGCCAAGAAGATGGTCGGGTCCAATAAGTACGACGCTGTCATCTGCCTTGGAGCCATCATCAGAGGCGCGACGCCACACTATAACTACATCGCCACAGAGGTTACCAAGGGGATCGCCACCGTATCTCTCGAGTCGGGAACTCCGATTTCCTTCGGAATCATCACCGCTGACAACCTCGAGCAGGCCGTCGAAAGGGCGGGTTCCAAAATGGGAAACAAAGGGTATGAGGCGGCTGTATCAGCCATTGAAATGGTCAACCTTTTCAATGTCCCATGACCTTCGTGGGGCTCGGGAAGCCTTTTCCTCCGAATGCAAGGCCCCCGGTCACGCTCCTCCGGGTGCTCTCTTGAGGCATTCACCTCCAGCAGGTCAGATTTGGGAAGTCGAAGACGAGGGAGGGAGTACGCCCTCCAGGTTCTTTACCAGATTGATGTCACCCATAGGGAAGTGGGGGAGGCGCTGGATCTGTTTTGGGATAATTTTGCCTCCGATGTCGGGGCCAGAGTTTTTTGTGAGCGCCTGGTCCGAGGGGTGATTGAGCACTGCAATGAGATCAATCGGCTCATCGAAAGGTACGCTGAGCACTGGAAGATGAGTCGCATGACCCAGATTGATAGAAACATCCTCAGAATGGCAGTCTATGAACTTGTCCACTGCGAGGATATTCCACCGAAGGTCACGATTAACGAAGCGGTCGACATCGCCCAGAAATTTGGTTCCGAAGACTCTGGTGCGTTTATCAATGGGATCCTCGACCGGATTGTTCAGATCTCAGAGCCTTGAAGGGTTAGCGTGGTAGCATGGTAGAACTGATCCTTTCTTCTCAGGCAATCGACCAGCTGCCCTCAGAACTGATGGTCGTGAGCTTTTTCCAAGACGAGCGACCCCTTGGCTCAGAGGCCGGGCTTATTGATCGGCGCATGGATGGCATGATTTCTTCGCGACTGACCCAGGGATTCATGACCGGCAAGATGTTGGAGACGACGCTCATTCCTGCGAGAGGGAGGGTCAGAGCAGACAAGATCCTTTTCATCGGACTGGGAGAAACCGTGGCCTTCTGTTACGGGAGGGTCAGAGAATTGGCCGAGCATGTGGTCAAGACGTGTCTCGGTCTTCAGGCCTATGACCTGATCATGGCTTTTCCCAACCCCCTTCGGTTTGGACTGGAATGGGGCAAACTCATGGAGGCGATGGTCGAAGGAATCGGCCTCGGCATGAAAATCAGTGGTCCCCCCCACCCCATCCGGTTACGGCTCCCCGGGGGAATAGGCTATTACGATCAAATTCTCAGGGGGGTTGAAACAGCCCGAAAAATCCTCAAAGATCCCTTTCCCGTCAACGTCTCCCAGGAGCCTTCTTTCTGAACAAGGCCGGGTTCAACTTCTGGGCAGTGTAAACTCCCTGCCACTTCCCCTTCTTTCGTTGTCATCTTCTCCTTGAAAATCAATAGAATAACGAATTATATTGAGATCAATGGACACAACGACTCACGCCCTAGCCGGATACGTCATTGCCAAGACGGGTATCGGCCGGGACACAGGCAAATGGGGAACCATCGCGGGCCTCTCGGCAGCGATTTTTCCTGATATGGATCTTGTCCTCGGGTTTCTCGGGACAGAATTCTCCCTCAAATTCCACAGAAACCTGACCAATTCGATCTTCCTGATCATTCCTGTCTCCCTGCTTTTTGCCTGGGTGTTTGTTCGGATCTCAAAGGTGAGAAGGTTCTGGACCTTTTTTTTCATCTGGGTGGTGGAGATCTCGGTCCATACCTTTTTGGATTTGATGACCTCGTATGGGACCATGATTCTGAGTCCCCTCTCCGATTATCGGTTCACCCTGGATTGGGTGTTTATTATTGATCCTTTTCTGGTCGCGATTCTCCTCACTGCCCTGATCACCCCATACATCTGGAAGGGGAGGAACCAAACTCTGGCAAGGGTTTCCGTGGTTCTAGCCGCTCTCTATATTGGACTCTGCGGCTATAACCACTCAAGGGCCCTGTCACTGGTGAGAAACTTTGTACGGGAAAAGGGTCTCAAGGTGGAGAACGTGGCTTCAATTCCCCAACCCCTCTCTCCCTTCAGATGGGGAAACTATGTCCTCACGGAAAAGAAGATCTATGTCGGGTTCGTGAATCTGATTGGAACAGGGGAGGAGAATCCTGACACGGGGGGGAGCTTTCTAAGCCGCCTCCTGGCCCGGTATCAGCCCATCGCCCGACTCCAATACCAAGCATTGGACAGGATCGATAACTCTCCTTGGGTGGAGAAGGCTCTGGAGCTGGAGGGGGTGAAGACATTCTATTGGTTTGCCCGGTTTCCCGTGGCCAGGGATAATGGGGTCGTAAATGGGAACCACCGAGTGGAGTTTTTCGATCTTCGTTTCGGGATGATCGATGGCTTCAGGCGGCCTTTTCTCTATGTCGTGGATTTTGACGGAGAAGGAGAGGTGGCCTTCCAGGGATTTCTCTGATCCCATCAGCGGTTTCTCCTGTCCGCGACCTGGCACCCTGACCGCTGGTTCCTGACCTCTGACAACTTCTCCCTGAGGCGATTGACTGAGAACGGCTTTCCGTGGGCAGGATAGATGAGGGTCGCCCCAGCCGACAGAATCTTCTCCCAGCTCAGGGGGATTTCTCGGACGGTTTCGGCAAGGGCAGGAATCCCCAGACCCATCCCCATGGGGAAGGCATTCACGGCAAGATCCCCGACAAAGGCCTCGCCACTTTCCAGAATCACGGACAGAGAACCCGGTGTATGGCCAGGGGTGGGCAGAATCTTTCCCAGAATCCCGAATTCCTCGAGAACGACCTCCCTTTCAATGATGATTTCTGGCTCCACGGGCTGAAATCGACCCAAGAAGGAAAAAGCCCTGAATACAAAGGAGAGAAACCTGCCCCAAGCCGTGGCAGCAGGAGGGACCACGACGATGCCCTGGCGAACAAGGTGGCTGTCTGCTCGATGGATGGCAATTTTGGCTCGAGTCAGTTTTTTGAGCGCGTGGAGACTTCCCACATGGTCTGCATGGCCATGAGTTGCAACGATCAAGCCTATGGACCCTGGGTCAATCCCGAGTCTGCGAAGTTCTCTGCAAAATGCGTGTTCGTGGTTCGGGAAGCCCGCATCAACCAGAAGGGCGCCTCGGTCCCCTTTTATCAGAAAACACTTGGTGAAAAGGCCCATGGATATGGGATAGATTTCGGTGCTCACATTCAGGTACGTTGACTCTGGTGGGGTGAACTCTCGAGAACCTTTTTGGTAAAATACTCACAGACGAGCCTCAGTCCTTCCTGCCGGGTGACTGTGGGCTCCCATGCGAGGATCTTTCTGGCTTTCTCGATGGACGGCTGTCTCACCTTGGGATCATTCTCCGGAAGGTCCCTGAACACGATTCTGCTCTTACTTCCTGTCAGTTCGATGATCTCCTTTGCAAAATCGAGGATAGATATTTCATCTTGGGAGCCAAGATTGACCGGGGTGTGCTCGTTGGAGTAGAGGAGGCGATAGATCCCCTCGACAAGATCCGAGATGTAGCAGAGGCTTCGGGTCTGTGAGCCGTCACCAAACACGGTGATATCCTCGCCCCTGAGGGCTTGGACAAAGAACGTGGGCAGCGCCCTTCCATCATTGAGCCGCATTCTGGGGCCATAGGTGTTGAAAATCCTGACAATCCGGGTTTCGATTCCGTGGGCAGTGTGATAGGCCATGGTCAGGGCCTCGGCGAACCGTTTGGCCTCATCATAGACGCCTCGGGGGCCCACAGGATTGACATTACCCAGATAGTCCTCTGTCTGAGGATGAACCAGAGGGTCACCATAGATCTCTGATGTCGAGGCTAGCAGAAATCTCGCGCTTTTTTCTTTGGCGAGCCCCAGGGCTTTGTGGGTGCCCAGGGACCCCACCTTGAGGGTCTGGATGGGCAGTTGGAGGTAATCGATGGGACTGGCAGGTGACGCAAAGTGGAGGATATTGTCCACAGGGCCCTCAACGTAGATATACTCGGTTACATCGTAGTGGATGAACTTGAATCTCCTGTGGCCGATGAGGTGGGCGATATTGTCGGCGTTCCCCGTGAGGAGGTTGTCCATGCAGATCACCTCATGGCCTCTCTCGATGAATCGGTCACAGAGGTGGGAGCCTATGAATCCTGCTCCCCCGGTGATAAGGGTTCTCACCATGATCGTCCTCCGAAATGTTTTTCACAACAGGTTCTTTCACCCGCTATCCCTCCGCGTACCTGGCGGGGGTCGCTTCTCAAAGAGGTTCAAATTGTTCAAGTCGTTCGACCACTCGCCTTCGGCAACTTCGTTGGAATTGTCCATACAAGTGAGTTGTCCTAACGCTTTGAACGTCTTGAACGAGCGAGCTCTGTCTCGCGATCGAACAATCGTAACCATCGAAGGGTTCTCCTCTCGGCCAGCAGGCCCTGTGAGAGATTGGAAACTCCCAGTTCGCTCAGAATCGTGGACGAAAAGATCATGTAGCAGATCGCTATGAATACAAGACCTTTATGGTCATAAACAGATAGATGGCATAAAGAGACAACAGAATCATACCCTTCGTTTTTCCTATTCTGTGGTGTATTCTCATTGAAAAGAGCATGGTACCGACGATCAAAAACATCCAGGGAAACATGAAGTGAATGATCCTCCTACTAACATGCATCGGATTGACGATCGAGGAAACGCCGATAATCCAAACGATATTCAAGATATCTGCTCCGATGATATTACCAGCAGCGATTTCGCCCTGCCCCTTTCTCGCCGCCGCAATACAAGTACCAATCTCGGGAAGGGAGGTTCCGATGGCGATGATGGTCAATCCGATAACGACCTCGGGTATTTTGAAATACTCAGCAATGTGAAGAGAGGACCATACAATGAGTCTACTGGTGCCGACAACACCCGTCAATCCGAGTATGAAGTATAAAACCTGCCTTTTGAGGCTCTTGCCAGACCTGGCCGGACTCGTAGCAGACTCATTTTCCGCGAGACTCCTCTGTCTGATGAATTCCTCACCCCTTTCTCTTCTTGTACTGATGAAAACAGAGTAAATGTACCCTGCCAAAAGGAGCACAAGAACAATTCCCTCAGATCGGGCCAAGGTTCCATCTAATGCCATGCCATAGGTAATTATGTAGACGAGGATCAAAAAGACTCCGGCGCTCTTAAGGACCTTCCTATCGATTAGGATCGGTGAGGGGGCGATCACGGCCGCCAATGCCATGGCGAGTCCATCATCGCAGATCACTGAACCTACAGCGTTTCCCAGGGCGATCTCCGGATGGCCGAGAAAAGCCGATTGCACGGAGACGGCGAACTCCGGGGCAGTCGTGGCGAATCCGACAAGTACGATGCCGATGACAATTCTCGGAACCCTGAGTACCTCGGCGATGCCGACAGAGGCATCTACAAATAGATCGGCACTCTTTGACAGAATCACAAAAGCCCCTGTCAACAGACTAAAGTGGATGACAATACTCACTACCCTCGCCCCGAAGAGGATGAGAGGTGAAGACCTGGACCCCTGGGCTGTCATCTGCAGGATTGTCTTCAGCCCAAGACCTGGTGACGGAGCGATATTAAGACTGATTCATCTGGAATGTCAAGAACTTTTGGTGCAAATAGTGAGATTCTGGCGGTTTCCATCGTTATGCGATATTAAATAAACGCATGTATAGTTTACCCATTTTAAAAATCAGGGTATAAATTAAATGCCGAACATGTTCATCATTTACCTCCCGTGGATGTGTCGGCAGGGACCAATCAGGGGTTTTGGTTTGCCCCCCTTACCCTGGTTGGTCCTTCTCATGAATCCTTTCCGTTCGGTGCATTTCTCAACCAACACCGGGCAGAGGGCCTCCTCCCCTTCCCTGGAGTGACTCCTTCTTCGCGCCGAGATTCTCTGGAAAAGCCATTAGGGGCCGGACTGTCTGAAGAGATTGTGCTCAAGTAAATTTAAAAACCTTCCGAAGAAATATCAAGGAGCACAAGGGAAACCGTAAGATCGAGGTGAAGGGCCTCCGGATCTCATGTGAACGGCAAGCCATCGAGCAAAAGAGGGGGAGATCTGATTTCTCCGGGAATGAAGACCTTTCGGGAGAGGGGCAAAGAAAGGTTACGAGACGCCGATTTCGCGGTGAAAGTCTGGCGAAGGGGAAGTCGACTTACAAACGGAACTCATCGGGAAACCCCCCCGCCTTTTTGGCCGGAATCGTGGCATAAAACGTGCAGCCTCTCATGGCAGACCCGGAGAGGGGAGCAGGATAATGGCGCTCCGCATGCGGTGTGCAGTTGACCACTTTCTCAGAAATGGCTTCCTCAAGCTCCAGTATCGACTCCGTCGTCTCGGCCTTCCGAGAGAATCCGTTATCAAAGGACTCTTCAAGTCCGAGCAGTTCCTCAAGGGACTAAGAATACTACGATGACCCTCCTACCCCTACGATCCGGCAGGCCTCACCAGCCTGCCTTTTTTTTGTGGACCCTCCGGGAGGGACGAGCGATCGTGCCTCCAATCCCAGATTCCCTGCGTACCCGGCAGAGACTCCTCTATATTCCTGCCGGCGGATGCTGCATTCCTGGCTGCTCAGAGATTTTTCGTGGAGAGGCCAGGGGGAATGACGAAGTTGTTGAATTTTGGGACTATCAATCATATGATAGAGGAAGCAGAACTTGCCTTTTCACGGGTAGAAGAGGAGGGAGGATGAAGCGAGTCTATATTGAAGACATTCACCGGCACGTGGGTGAGGAGGTGACGCTGAACGGATGGCTCCATAACAAAAGATCGAGTGGAAAGATCCATTTCCTTCAGGTAAGAGATGGTACCGGTGTGATCCAGGCTGTGGTGTCCAAAGCCGATGTTTCCGACAGGGTTTTCGCCCTGTCCGATCGGCTGATGCAAGAATCCTCACTGGTGGTGCGGGGACTGGTCCGGAAGGACCCCCGTTCTCCCATCGGTTACGAGATTGGTGTAATGGATCTTGAGGCCATTCAGATCGCTCAGGACTTCCCCATCGCCCCCAAAGAACACGGTGTGGGTTTTCTGATGGACCATCGCCATCTCTGGATCCGGTCCTCGCGCCAGAATGCTGTACTTAAGATTCGCCATGAAATCATCCGGGCATGTCGAGACTTTTACGATGCCCGAGGATTTGTGCTCATCGATGCACCGATTTTCACGCCCGCGGCGTGTGAGGGAACCACGACCCTCTTCGAAACCGGATACTTCGAGGATAGCGCATATCTGACCCAGAGTGGGCAGCTTTACAACGAGGCGGCTGCCATGGCCTTTGGAAGGGTCTACTGCTTCGGTCCGACATTTCGTGCAGAACGGTCCAAGACCCGGAGGCACCTCACGGAGTTTTGGATGGTCGAGCCAGAGGTGGCCTACGCCGATCTAGATGAAATCATGGAACTGGCCGAGGATTTCCTCGTATACATCGTGGAGCGGGTTGTGCGCGAGAGGAAAAAGGAACTCAAGACACTCGGTCGGGATGTAGAAAAGCTGGAGAGGGCAAAGAAGCCTTTCCCCCGAATTACCTACGATGAGGCAATCGGGATTGTAGGGGACCGGGGTTTTCCTGTTCAATGGGGCGAGGATTTTGGAGGAGATGAGGAAACGGTTCTTTCCGAAGCGTTTGAAAAGCCCGTGATGATTCATCGGTATCCGGCTCAGTGTAAGGCCTTTTATATGAAGGGAGATTCCCAGGAGAATCGATTGGCCCTATGCGTGGACGTGCTTGCTCCGGAGGGGTATGGAGAGATAATCGGGGGTGGGCAACGGGAGGACGACCTGAAAACCCTCGAAAGAAAGATGGAGGAGCATAATCTGCCGAAGGAGCCCTTTGCCTGGTATCTTGATCTACGACGATATGGAACCGTTCCCCATTCGGGATTTGGTCTCGGCATCGAGAGGTCGGTGGCCTGGATCTGCGGACTCGATCACGTGCGTGAGACGATTCCCTTTCCCCGAATGTTGTACCGACTCTACCCGTGAATCATGGGGTCGGATAAAGGGATTTTCTAGGAAGCCAAGAGATCGCCAACCCCTCGAATCCCCTGAGAATTATCGAACGATTTGTCCCATCGGGAAAGGAGGCAGGGCCAATGGAGTATCTCCTTAAACTGCTCGGATCCTTCCATAAGGAAGAAGACAGGGTTCAGATCGACCGATTCGTAAGCGTCATCAGGGAAAGCATCATTCCTCAGTACGTTTCTCTCAATGAAAAGGGAGTGAAGATCAAGGATGGGAAGGCCGCTTTTCCAGAGGCGTGGACATCGATCTATAAAGGATTGAAAGAGGTCGGTCTTTTTGAGTCTTTCGTCCCCCCGGCATATGGAGGGCTGAGGACTTCCGAGGAGAGCCTGTATGCCTTTATGGAACTTCTGGGGTACAGCTGCCCGAGCATTGGCATCATGTTTGTCGCTCACGGTCGAGCCATCGACATGATTCTGGCGGGAGAAAGCGAAGCCCAGAAGGCAACGTATCTGCCCCGGTTCGCCGCAGGTGAGATCGGGGCGGTCGCCATGACAGAGCCAGAGGCGGGTTCAGATGCAGGAGCGATCCAGTTCTCGGCGCAGCGGGTCGGAGACCATTACCTCTTCAACGGGGAGAAATGGTTTATTTCCAATGCCGGTTTGGCCTCGGTATACACCATTGTCGTTAACACCAAGAAAAAAAAGAGTCCCCGGGCATTGAGCGCCTTTGTCGTGGAGAGCGATGTTGAGGGATTCCTCGTGGATGATCTTCCGGAAAAGGATGGTCTCAGACTCCTACCCACGGGGCGTCTCTTTTTTGAAAATGCCAGGGTTCCGAAGGAGAACATGATTGGACCCGAAGGTAGAGGACTCCTTACGGCACTGAATGTGATCGATAAGGGGAGGATTCACATCGCTGGCATATGCTGCGGCCTGGCTTACCGGATCTTCGACGAGGTTTTTGCTTACTCGAGAAAGCGGGTCCAGTTTGATCATCCCCTGACGAGCAGTCAGGAAATCAGTTTCAAGATCTCAGACATGTACACCCAGATCAATGCGGCTAGGGGTCTGTGCTTTTATGCCCTGCGGCAGATCGACACCCCCCTTTATCGAAGCAGCTCATCCCAGGCAAAGCTCTTTGCAAGCCAGATGGTGGCAGATGTCGCCCGGAACGGTCAGATCATCCTGGGAGGAAGGGGGTATTTGCGGAGCAATGTCGTTAGCCTCCTCTCTGCCGATGCCCGGGGTCTGGAATACGTGGAGGGGACAACCAATATTCAGCGGATGATTATCTCCAGCGAGCTGTTCCGGGGCTACACTTAGAGGGGTGGAGGCCGGCCTTTTGTGCGGGGATCTTGAAACCCGGCTCAGAGGGGAGATCCGTTTTTCCAGTCCCCCGGCAAAAACGAAAACAACCCTTGACGGGAGTTCGATGTTGTGTATAATTCGTTGATTTGCCCATCGGGGGGAGTGCCTTGATCGATTTTCTCGGAGATTGGAAGCGGACCGACTACTGCGGTCATCTCAGGTTGAAAGATGAGGGACGGGAAGTGGTCCTCATGGGGTGGGTTCAGAAGCGAAGGGACCATGGTGGCGTGATCTTCATCGACCTGAGGGATCGGGCAGGAATTGCGCAGATCGTATTCAATCCTGAGGTCTCCCCCCAGACCCACGAAAAGGCTGGGACGATTCGAAGTGAGTGGGTTCTGGCAATAAGAGGAAGAGTTCGCGGACGCCCCGAGGCCATGGCCAATCCAGACTTGGAGACAGGCGAAATCGAGGTAATGGTTGATGATCTGAAGATTCTCAACGTCTCGAGTACACCCCCCTTCAAGATCGAGGACGAGATGGATGTTGCCGAGAACATCCGTTTGAAGTATCGGTACCTCGATCTGAGGAGACCGAGCCTTCAGAGAAATTTCTGGCTGAGGCACGGGGCAGCGAAAGCCGTTCGGGAGTATTTCGATACCCAGGGTTTCATCGAGATAGAGACGCCGTTCCTGACCCGATCAACCCCAGAAGGGGCCAGGGACTACCTCGTTCCCAGCCGGGTAAACCCTGGATTCTTCTACGCCCTGCCGCAGTCCCCCCAGATCTTCAAACAGATTCTCATGATCGCCGGGTTCGATCGATATGTCCAGATTGTGAGGTGTTTCCGCGACGAAGATCTCCGAATGGACCGGCAGCCCGAGTTCACGCAGATCGATGTGGAGATGTCATTTGTCACGGTTGAAGACATCAAGAGGGTCATGAGTGAAATGATGGCCCACCTGTTTCACGAGGTCCTGGGGGTCGAATTGACGCTCCCCTTTCCCACCCTCACCCACAAGGAGGCCATGGATCGGTTCGGCACCGATCGGCCCGACATCCGCTTTGGTTTGGAGTTAAGAGAGATCACCCCTTACGTCCAGGGAAGCGGATTCACCGTCTTCAGAGAGGTGCTCGAGTCGGGAGGGATTGTCAAGGGATTGAAGGTAGAGGCCTCTTCCCTGTCGAGAAAGGAGATCGAGGATTTGCCCTCGCTCGTCGAGGGGTTCACTGGGGGAGGACTTCTCTGGGCCAGGGTCAATCCTAATGGGTGGGTCTCCCCACTTAAGAGGTTCCTCACCCAGGACCAGATGAAGGATATCGAGAAGGTCTTCGAGGCCTCTCCGGGCGACCTCCTCCTTTTTGTCGCCGACCGATCCGGGGTCGCCAACGATTCTCTGGGACGGGTCCGGAACTATCTTGGAAAAAGACTGGGACGCATCGATGATTCGACCTATGGTTTTGTCTGGATCGTCGAGTTTCCCCTTCTAGAGTACGAGGGTTCAGAGAAACGGTACGTTGCGGTTCATCATCCTTTTACCGCCCCCATGGACGAGGACGTGGGCAGACTCTCAACCCATCCCGAGACGGTTCGGGCGAAGGCCTATGACATGGTCCTCAACGGCATCGAGATCGGTGGCGGATCGATTCGGAACCACCGTCAGGACATTCAGGAAGCGGTCTTTGAAAAACTGGGAATCGACAGGGAGGACGCTTTTCGCCGGTTTGGATTTCTCATGGAGGCCCTTTCCTACGGGGCCCCCCCCCATGGAGGTATTGCCTTCGGTTTTGATCGTCTGGTCATGATCATGAGCCACAGTGATTCGATTCGGGATGTCATCGCCTTTCCGAAAACCCAGAAAGCCACAGATCTCATGGCTGATGCGCCCTCATTCATCGACCAGGAGCAACTGGACGAGTTGTTTATCAGGGTAAAGAAAATCAAGTAGCGAGCTGGCTGAAACCTTTCGAGATTCTTTTTTGTTGCCCTAATCAGTCGTCACTGAAAAACGCCCGCTTCGCTCTCTGCACGGGGTTTCTGACCCGTTCTAAGGGCTCGGTCGTTCGATCTTCCGAACTCGGCCTGGCGGCCTCAGACAGCGGAATCTCGCCCCTTCGGGGACACTCCCTTCGCCAAGACGGGTAGCCCCAAAAACCCCGTAATGTTCGCTCGAGGGACATTTTTCAGTGACGACTAATCAGAAAAAGAACGAATGCTCGGCGAATTTGCTTGACAACAGGCCCTTTTTTTTCTAAAAAGGGACTTTGTGTTTTGTTTTCCAAAACCAGCTCCAGAAGAGTCATTGCAGGGAGGAGGTGATTCGACTGGGTTCGCAAGACAGGTTTTTGGGTATCTTGGGTCGGAGCTGGGATGACAACAAAAGAGGAGGAATGGGCATGAAGAACAAACACCGTACGTGCGTGGTTTCTATGATCCTTTTGGGGTTTTTCCTTGCGTTGTATCCGTCGGTCGGAGCAGGGGCTGAGAGAATTGTCATTGGCCATCCAGCCTGCCTTTCCGGAAGGTATGCAAAGGCAGGTGAGCAGGCCGTCGGGGGGGTGAAGGCACTGGTAGACTGGGTAAACAATGTCCATGGTGGTGTTTTGATAGGGGGAAAGAGAGTTCCCCTTGAGTATCGGTACTATGATAGTGAGTCCAAAAAAGAGAATGTAACCAGCCTTATCGAGCGGCTGATCACGGTCGATAAAGTGAATGTTGTTTTCTCCGCGTATAGCTCGGGACTCACGCTTGCCGGGGCCCCTGTGGCAGAGAGGTACAACATGCTCTATATGGATCACGGCGGTGCGAGCGATAGGATTTTTCAGCAGGGATTTCAGTATATCGTGCAAACCATAGGACCTGGGAGCATGTACCACGTGGGAACCCTTGATATGTTTGACCATTTTGATCCTCAAGCCAAAAAGGTGGCATTGGCTTACGAGGATTCAGAATTCGCCCGGATGACCATGGCTGGTGCGGAAAAGCACGCCCTAAAGCTCGGATACAAGGTCGTCTTTAAGCGGACCTATCCGAAAGGTGTCACCGATCTAACGCCGCTGCTCTCTGACATGAAAGCGAGGAAGCCGGATATCGTGATTGGCGGTGGCCATTACGAGGATGGTCAGCTTTTCACCCGACAGATGGCAGACCTGGATATAAACGTCAAGGGCTTATCCCTGGTGGCGTCTGTAACCCTGCCCGCCTACTATGAATCTTTGGGCGGTCGCACGGCAGAAGGGGTGATGGGGCCCTCACACTGGGAATATGGCGTAAAATTCTCCCCTGATGCGGCCATGAAGGTTGGGCTGGATTGGATTGGGCCGAGCCAAGATGAATTTGTAAGTCTTTTCAAAAAGGCCTTGGCCAAGGACATGATACCGGAATATCATGCCGCAGAAGCTGGAGCCCAGGTTTTGGCCTATGTAAAAGCCATAGAGAATATTAATTCTCTTGACCCATTCAAAGTAAGGGCTGCCCTTGGCAAGCTGAAGTTCATGTCCTTCTACGGCGGATGGGATGTTGACGACACCGGGATGCAGATCGGCCACTCCATGATCGACATGCAGTGGCAGCAGGGTGGCAAAAGGGTTATTGTTTGGCCTCTGGAGGCCGCGACCGGCAAGCTTGTCTATCCGAAGCCCAAATTCTAGTCGGTCATCACTGAAAAATGTCCCTGGAGCGAACATTACGGAGTTTTTGGGGCTACCCGTCTTGGTGAAGGGAGTGTCCCCGAAGGGGCGAGATTCCGTTGTCTGAGGCCGCCAGGCCGAGTTCGGAAGATCGAACGACCGAGCCTTAGAACGGGTCAAGAACTCCGTACAGAGAGGGTCAGGGGCGTTTTTCAGTGACGACTGCTAAGCCTCCTGGCGGAGTAAGAGAATCGCTTATTTTATCAGCTAAGACGAGACAGGGGTTCCATATGGGCCATTCACCGCAATGAAGAGCCGACTCAAATCTCCTCCCCTAACAAGGAAACGTCTCACTTAGGGGAGGAGATTTTGTATGGTGCCCTCTGACACCGCAAATGAGGAAAGTATGATCCTTACCCTGTTGGCAGGGAATTTGACCCACGGACTGCTCCTTGGAGGGGTCTATGGCCTGGCAACCATGGGGTTGAGCCTGATATTCGGGGTGATGAATGTGGTGAATGTCGGGCACGGTGCATTTATTATGGTTGGAGCATTTGTCACCCTGACGATGTTCACCGCCCTGGGCGTATCTCCCCTTGCAGCGATTCCCGTCGCCCTGATTATCGGTATGGCGTTAGGGTTTTTCTTTTTTTATAGCGTGATGCGGAGATTAGTCAGGGCCCCAGAGCTGACCTCGCTTCTCGCCACCTTCGCCATAGGCATTCTTCTGGAGGAGATCGCTAAGCTTGTTTTTGGCGCGGATTTCTGGGGTTATAACTGGGATATAGGCAAGATCACCTTGCCTATAACAACGATACCGATGAGCAAAGTCTATGCGTTTGTCGGTAGTATCGCTATCGCTTTGTTTCTCTACTTCTGGTTTAGCAGATCACGGTTAGGAACTGCAGTGAGAGCCGTTGTGGAGGACACCGAAGGGGCGAGGGTCTGTGGCGTGAACGTCGGGTGGATCTATGCCCTGAGCTTTGCCATCGGGATTGGCGTGACTGTAATGAGCGGGGTCTTACTGACGATGTTTATTCCTGTGGGCATCAATCCTTACATGGGCGGAGTCTACACCCTCAAGGCTTTTGTCA
>CAYGBW010000059.1:0-41778 GCA_964348185.1 uncultured Thermodesulfobacteriota bacterium
AATTTTGATATTGTCCTTCGACTTGGCTCAGGATGGTGAGTCCTTCGACTCTGCTCAGGACCGTGAGCCTGTCGAACGGCTCGTCGAACCATTTCGGATTTCGAATTTCGTGCTTCGAAGTCTAGATTTTGACATCTCAATACGTACCATCCGTTTTGGTGTGATTCTCATCAATTACTTTTGGGACGTAATACTAGGTCATCTTATCAAACACCGGCAACCCCTGGAACTCCTCAGCAAAAAAACATGCTGCCTGGTGATCCCCCCTTTGATTGACGAGCGCCGGCTGCTCCGTCTCACACCTCTCCTCCGTCCGGGGGCAGCGCGGATGAAAACGGCAGCCAGAAGGCGGGTTGTCCGCGCTGGGTATGTCGCCCCCCAAGATAATCGGCGGACCTTTCACTTCTGGATCAGGCACCGGGACTGCGGCAAAAAGCGCCCGAGTATAGGGGTGGAGTGGATTCTTGAAGATTTCCATGGAAGAGGCCCTTTCCACGATCTGACCGAGGTACATCACCGCAACCTCGTCACTCATGAACCTCACGACCGAGAGGTCATGGGAGATAAAGAGGTAGGTCAGATCCCGTTCCCTCTGTATTTCCTTCAGTAGATTCAGGATTTGCGCCTGAACTGAGACATCCAGGGCCGACGTGGGTTCATCCAGGACGATCAGACGGGGGTTGGTGGCCAGGGCCCGAGCGATCACCACCCGCTGGCGCTGTCCACCACTCAACTCGTGGGGATAGCGATACAAATGATCAATGGACAGGCCCACCCGCTGAATCAACTTGGCCACGGTCTCAAAAAGCTCCTGCTTCCGAGCCAGCTTGTTCAGGCGGATGGGTTCGGCCACGGTCTGCCTGATCGACATCCGGGGGTCCAGGGAAGCCTGGGTGTCCTGGAAGACCATCTGTATCTGAGGTCGGAGCTTTCGCCACGCCTCACCCCTCAGGGCATTCAGGTCGATTTCTTCAAAGAGCACCTCACCCTCGGTCTGTTTGAGCAGTCGCACATTGATCCGCCCGAGCGTGCTCTTGCCACAACCCGATTCGCCGACCAGACCCAGGGTCTGCCCCTGGCGAATCTCCAGATCCACCCCGTCGACGGCGTGGGTATGGCCAACCGTTGTCCCCAGCACACCGCCGCTGATGGGAAAGTGCATCCGCAGGTTCCGCATCTTGAGAATATATTTACCCATTAACCCTCTCCGCCGGTCATTGCACAGCCGTGACCGGCCACATAATGATCAGGGGCCACCTCCCGGAGACTTGGCTTGACTGTGCGACATAACTCCAGGGCCTGGGAACAACGGGGGTGAAACCGGCAGGCCGGTGGCGGATTGATCAGGTCGGGCACGGTTCCCGGAATGCTGGGAAGGACCGTGCTGGGATCGTGATAGATGCTGGGCACGGCCTGCAGGAGCGCTCGGGTATAGGGATGGATCGGGGCCCTGAACAGATCTTCTGTCCTTGCCGTCTCGACGACATCACCGGCGTACATGACAACGACGCGATCGCAGAGTTGGGCGATGATCCCCAGATTATGGGTGATCAGCAGGAGGGACATGTTCATCTCATGGCGCAGGTCATCGAGGAGTTTGAGAATTGCCGCCTGAATGGTCACGTCCAGCGCGGTGGTGGGCTCGTCGGCAATGATCAGCGAGGGGCGGCAAGCCAGGGCCATGGCGATAAGGCAGCGCTGCCGCATGCCGCCAGACAATTGGAGGGGATATTGGGACAAGACCCTCTCCGGGTCAGGCATGCGGACAAGGTCCAGGGTTTCCAGGGCCCGGCGTCTCAGTCCCCCACCGCTTTGCTTCTGATGGAGGCGGATGATCTCGCTGAGTTGGTTTCCAATGGTATAGACAGGGTCCAGGTAGGTGGCCGGATCCTGGAAGACCATAGAGATGTTCTTGCCCCGGATATCCTGCATCTCCCGATCGGTCAGCCGAAGAAGGTCCTGCCCTTTAAAATGAATCTCACCTTTCAGAATCCGGCCCGGCGGCTCAATCAGACCGAGAATGGAGAGGGCAGTCACGCTCTTTCCGCAGCCAGATTCTCCGACCAGACCCACCGCCTCTCCAAGGCGTACATCGAAACTGACGCCGTTGAGCGCCTTCACCACACCCTGGTAGGTGTAGAAACGGGTTTCAAGGTCCCGGATCGATAACATGACTTCTGACATCGCTTACTTTCTCAGCCTTGGGTCCAGGATATCGCGCAGACCATCTCCCAGCAGATTGAAGCCCAGGACAGTGACCATGATCGCCAGGCCTGGGAATCCAGAGACCCACCACTGATCCATGAAGAAAGGCCGGCCGCCATTGACCATCACGCCCCACTCCGGTGCCGGTACCTTGACCCCAATGCCCAAGAACCCGAGTGAAGCGGCCAGAAGGATCGTGAAGCCCATGTCCTGGGAGGCCTGGACGATCACTGGCCCGATGGTGTTGGGGAGAATGTGACGCTGTATCACGTTGAACCAGGAGCCGCCCGAGACCCGCGCGGCTTCCACGTAAGCTTCCCAGCGAACAGCCAAGACGAGGCCCCGCACGAGACGGGCGTACCATGGCCAACCGGCAATGGCCAGGGCGATGATCACGTTCTGCATGCCCCCCCCTAGGGCGGTGGCAATGGCCAAGGCCAGGACGAGCTGGGGGAAGGAGAGGAAGACATCGGCGATGCGCATGATTAGGGTGTCGACCCATCTTCCAAAGAAGCCAGCGATGAGCCCAATGGGGACGCCGAGAGCCGCAATACAGGCCACGGCCATCAGGCCGACCCGCAACGAAATCCCCGCCCCGTGAATGATCCGGCTCAGGATGTCCCGGCCCACCTCGTCGGTTCCCAAAAGGTGCCTTGCACTTGGCGGCTCCAGGGAGTGGGCCATGTTGAGTCTGACAGGATTATAGGGGCTGATCAGGGGTGCCAGAATAGCCGCAAGAATCAAAGCCAGCACGATGAGCGATCCCGCTACGGTCAGTGGATTCTGGGTAAACACGTACCAGGAATAGCGCAGCCGCTGCCACCATCTCTGGAGTTCACGCCTCCGCTGTTCGCGGGCATCTTCACGTTCCGATGGGTCCGGCTGAGGGCTCATCACTCGTATCTTATCCGTGGATCAAGGATCATGTAGGAGAGGTCAACCATCAAATTTGCCGCAACATATACCAGGGCCACCACCAGGGAGACGCCCATGATGGCCGTGTAGTCCAGGTTGGTGATCGAGGTGGCTGCGTAGGTCCCGATTCCGGGCCAGGAAAAGATCCACTCGATCACAAAGGTTCCGCCCAGCATAGCCCCGAAGAGTAAGCCGAGCACAGTCACCGTGGGAATGAGAGCGTTCTTTAAGGCGTGTTTAAATATAACCGCCCTTCGAGAAAGACCATTGGCTCGGGCCGCACGGATGAAGTCTCTCTGCAAGGCGTCGAGCATGCTTGCCCGAGTCATGCGGGCAATTCCAACAGTGCCGGTCAGGGCCAGCGTGATGCCAGGCAGGATGATATGTCTTAAACTGTCAAGAAACGCCGGGATGTTGCCTTCCATTAGGCTGTCGAGAAGGTAAAGGCCGGTAATATGCGCCGGCTCAATGATATCCCGGCTGATCCTCGCACCAGCCGGCAGCCAGTCAAGCCACCGAAAGAAAATGAGTTGCAGGATGAGGGCCAGCCAGAACGTCGGGACTGCTCCGCCAAAGACGACAAACAGACGGGCCAAGTGATCGGGCAGGCGGTTGCGCCAGTTCGCCGAGGCAATACCGAAAGGAATGCCGATCATGCACATCAAAAAGGCGGCGAACAGGGTCAGTTCCAGGGTGGCTGGGAGCCGGTCCTTGATATCATTGAGCACCGGACGCCGAGTCTGAATGGAGATCCCCAGGTCGCCGTGCAACAATCCACGCAAGTAAATCAAATACTGGGTCCGCAGGGGGCGGTCAAGCCCCCAGCGGTGCCGGATGGCCTTAATCGTCTCGGGGGTCGCGTAGATCCCGGCCATGGCTCGTGCGGGATCACCCGGAACCGAGTGAGAGACGGAAAAGGTTAGAAACGTAACGCCCAGCAGTACGGGAATCGTCTGGAGAATCCGCCGAATAATCAGATAATGAATCTTCAAGGGAGGCCTCTTTTACGACCGGTAAATCGCGGGAAGGGCTAACCGCCAGGCCGATTAGGCTGGCGGCCCGCCCACAGTCTCGATGGGTTTTAGATTAGGAACCTGGCTTGCCTTCGACATAGAGGTCGTACCAGTTCAGCAGGCCATTGTAATAGGGAACGTACGTGTAGCCTTTGAGACATTTCTGGTAGACCATGACGTTTAGGGGCTGGGCAATCCAGACTCCCGGTGCCTCCTTGGCGATCTGCTTGACCACCTGGGTGTAGAGCGCCACCCGCTTTTCGTGATCAACCGTAGCGCCGGCCTCGTCGATCCATTTGTCGGTCTCCGGGGTGCCCCAGCCGGGGTTGATGACCGTGATGGCGTTGGTATGCCACCACATCAGTATGTCGACCGGGTCCGGAATGGCAGCCCACATCTGGTAGGCGGCCATCCCGAAAGGCTTTTCACCAGCCGGCTGTTGAAGCTTCTGGAACAGTACTGGCCAGGTGGTGAAGTCCACGTCGAGCTGAATACCGGCCTGACTCAGATTGTCCTGGAGGAGCAGGACGAGGGTCTTCCAGTTGTGCAAGTCCATGGCGGCCATCTTCAACGTGAAGCCGCCAGCATAACCCGCCTCGGCCAGCAGCTTTTTGGCGCTTTCCACGTTTGTCTGGATCCGCGGCAGGTTGGCCGAGAGTTGGGGCCACAGATTACTCGGCAGAGGCCCGTAGACGCGGCTGGCGTAACCACGGAAGCCATAGTCAACCGCGGTATCGTAGTCAAACAGCATGGCGATTGCCCGGCGCACTCGAACGTCCTTGGTCGGCCCATTGTGCATATTGAAAGTGAACTGATTGATCAAGGTCGTTGGCGCTGTGTCGAGCACGAGATTGGCCTTGCCTTTGAGCTGATCGGTGATATCAACGGGCAGGATGTCTCCGGTGATGTCAACCTCGCCCTTTTCCAGCATCAGGCGGACCGTGGCGTGCTCCTTGATGACACGGTGGATTATCCGGTCAATGTGTTTCCCAGCCCAACCGCCCCAATAGTCGGAAAACCTCTTGTAAACGAGTTCCTGGTCATGCTTCCACGCCTCGAGCATAAACGGGCCCGTGCCACATTCGTGCTCCACCGCATGGTCCTTGGCCCAGTCACCCGGTGTCTTCTCGTGAGCTTTGACCCAAGTCGGGGACGGCCCCATATAGACGCCACGTTGGCCAGCCAGAATTCCCAGAAAGGAAGGGTTGACCTGTTTCAGATGGATCCTGGCCGTATGATCGTCGACAACTTCAATGTCCCTTACACTCTTCCAGTACTGGGCCGCAGCGCTGTTGATACCCATGATGCGCTGCCACGTAAAACGGACGGCCCCGGCGTTGAAATCGGTCCCATCGTGGAATTTGACGCCCTTACGGAGGTGAAAGGTGTAGGTCAAGCCGTCATCGGAAACCTCCCATGATTCGGCCAGGGCTGGCCTGAAATTGGCATCGGCATCAACATCGACCAGACGCTCATAAAGAGCCACCTGAGATTCCAGGCCGCCACCCACGGTGATCTCGTCTGCGGGATCGAGGGAGTGGGGATCGTTGGTCCGGCTGACCACAATGGTCATCTCGCCCGCGGCCGAGGCCGGTCCGCTGAAAACGATAAAAACCGCGATCCAAAGGGCGAACAAGCCAGAAAAGGCGATAAAGGCTAACGTTTTGTTTCTTCTTTCCCCCATGAGGCACCTCTCTTTCTTCTGTTCATCTTCCCGGATCAAAAAAGCCTCCACAGAATCCATAGCCTCCCTTGAATTGTCCCGCGGGCTGAGCGTGGATCAGCGAGTTTTTTGGAAATACCCCACCCGGATTTGCTATTCTAATTAAAAAACGGAGTCGGAGTCAACCAAAGAATGGGAAGTTTCCTCAGAAAATAGGCTTGGGGTTACGCAAGGGGCTGAAGAGGCCCAGGGAATGAATGTGCTGAGAATCTCGTTGCCTTCCTCCTCGGGCCTTAGATAGTTGACTCAATCAACCATATCGTCTATTGTGGTTGAGAGGAGGCGCTCTTGCCCCGGTGAAATCGGTATAAGGTGGATTTCCAAATGTCCACGAAGATCAACACAAGATCCCTTGGGCTGATGATTCTTTTGATTGCCCCCGTTGTCCTGGCTTCCCGTCTTGTGCTGCCCGCAGACGATTCAAACACGATACCTCGGCCCAGCCATTGGGCAGAGCCCCTCGAGCGGGAAGGTCTGCCGAACCTCCATCGAGTGACAGACGCTCTATATCGGGGCGCCCAGCCGACGGCTGCGGGTATGCGCCAGCTCAAGGCGATGGGGATCAAGACGGTGATCAACCTCCGTTCCTTCCATTCAGACCGAGATGAAATCGATGATACCGGCCTGGCATACGAGCACATCGATATGAAAACATGGCATCCTGAGAAAAAGGAGGTTGTTCGTTTCCTGCAGATCGTCACGGACGACAGCCACACCCCGGCTTATGTCCATTGTCAGCACGGTGCAGATCGGACCGGCGTCATGTGCGCAGTCTATCGCGTAGCGATTTGTGGCTGGACCAAAGAGGAGGCGATTTCAGAAATGACGAAGGGCGGCTTTGGTTACCACAGAATTTGGGGTAACCTTATTCGTTTCATCGAGAATCTTGATATTGCTGAAATCAAGGAGAGAGCCGGGATCGAAGACGAGATCAACGCGAACTAAACCTGATCGAAGGGCCGAAAAATGTCTCGCTGGAGCTGATCTCCGTGCTCCGAGGACTGGAGCTGTTCAGTTCGAGGAATCGGGAGGAAGCCATGAGAAAGACCCAAAGTCTGTTCCAAGTGGCGGTAGGCGTATGCACGCTGTTGCTCTGCTGGGCGGCGGAAGCAGACCTGGGGGCCGAAAAGGAGGCCCTTCAAGCCGCTGAGCAGTGGCTCCTGTTGGTGGATCAAGGGAAGTATCTGGAGAGTTGGGAAACCGCTGCCGAACTTTTCAGAAATGCTGTGACGAAGGAGCAATGGCAGCAGACCCTCACCGCCGTCCGTAAGCCCCTGGGGCCACTTGTGGTGAGAAAACTCAAATCGAAACAGTATGCCACGAGTCTGCCGGGTGCGCCAGACGGTCAATACGTGGTCATTCAGTATGAGACCTCTTTTGGTAACAAGAAATCTGCAATTGAAACGGTCACCCCCATGCTAGACACGGATGGGAAATGGCGGGTATCTGGCTACTACATTCGGTAGGTCGACCCCGCCGCCGCTGAGAAATATCCTCGCTTCGCGACAATCTCATGGACCGTCTCGTAACATGAATAGTCAAATCACGATATCAACCTGGATCTTCTTACTGCTGCTTGTGATTACCGGTTTGGCGGTTTTGGATCGAATCCTGATTCCCAGTGTCCGCTGGTTTCTACGGCGCCGAATCAATCGTGTGATCGATGAGATCAGCACTCGCTTGGACATCGAAATCAGACCATTTCAACTGACCAAACGACAGGTACTGATTGATCGCCTGGTACACGACCCCAAGGTCATGGAAACGATCCAGGCCTATGCACAAGAACAAAATATGCCTCGCCAAGTTATCCAGGCACAAGTGCTGAGCTACGCCAAGGAAATCGTACCGGCATTCAACGCCTATCTCTATTTCCGGATTGGTTACTGGCTGGCAAAGAGGGTTGCACGGCTTCTCTATCGGGTGCGTGTGGGTCTGGTTGACAATGAGCGACTGGCGGCCGTAGATCGTGATGCCACGGTCGTGTTCGTGATGAACCATCGCAGCAATATGGACTATATACTCGTGGCATTTCTGGCTGCAGAACGAACGGCTCTCTCTTATGCTGTCGGCGAGTGGGCCAGAATCTGGCCGTTGCAGACACTCATTCGATGGATGGGCGCCTTTTTCGTGCGTCGAAGTTCCGGCAACCCCTTGTATCGCATGGTATTGGAGCGGTACGTCCATATGGCAACGAAAGAGGGCGTCTGTCAGGCCGTCTTTCTTGAAGGCAGATTGAGTCGCGACGGCCGGCTGCAACCGCCGAAGCTAGGGTTTGTCGATTATATGTTACGGGGCTTTGAACCAGAAACGGATAGAGATATTGTCTTCATTCCCGTGGGGGTAAACTACGATCGAACCTTGGAAGACCGGAGTTTGTTACGCACTTTGGATCCCCATGCCCAGAAGCGAAGCAAGTGGTTTGTACTCAAAACCACCATCGGGTTCATTTGGCACAACCTGGTGCTGATGGGTCTTCGCCGATGGCAGCGTTTTGGCTACGCTTGTGTCAACTTTGGTCCTCCCCTTTCCATGCGTGAATTCTGTAGGCTCCATCGCGTCAATTTCAGCAAATTAGACCGTGATGCCCGCTTTTCGACAGTCGAAAAACTCTGCAGCCAGTTGATGGCTTCGATCCAGCAGATTATCCCCGCCCTTCCCGTGTCTTTGGTGGCCACCGTCATGGTTGAAGCCCGCGAACATTGGATGAGTGACTTCGATGTGAAAGGACGGGTGCATCGTTTGATTGAAGAACTTCAGGCACTTGACGCGCCTGTTCCTGTTCCAACGAGAACCCGTGAGCATACCATTCTTAACGCACTAAACATGGTCAAGTTGAGACGAATGGTGGTTGAATCAAACGGGCTAGTCAGGGCTGACCCCGATTCCCTTGACATCTTGTCCTATTACGCGAACGCGATCGGTCATTGGCGACACCCTCGGCAATAAATACGGCCGGATCGGCAACAGGTGGACCAGGTAGCCGACCTGGAGGGCCGCTCTACGGGTTTCCAGGCTTCTCAATCCCAATACCAGACGACTGAGTTTACCCATCATGGAGAAACAGATGAATACCCGTTTTCGAGCCAGGTTGAACCGGGGTGAGCTACTCATTGGGACCCTCATTACTCTGCCTGCCTCTGAAGTTGCTGAAATTATGGCAGAAATTGGATTTGATTGGCTTTTTGTCGATACCGAGCACTCATCACTCGATGCTCGAGGCGCCCAGGCTATCCTTCAAGCTGCAGGGAATAGATGTCCATGTGTCATTCGGGTTCCTTCTAACGATGAAGTCTGGATCAAGAAAGCCCTCGATGTGGGTGCCGCTGGGATTATCGCTCCCCAAGTGAATTCGGCTTATGAGGCTGCGCGGGTCGCCCGGTGTTGCAAATACCCGCCTGAGGGATCCCGGGGTGTCGGTATGGCAAGGGCACACACGTACGGCATTCGGTTCCAGGAATATGTTGAAGAGGCCAACGAACAGATTGCAGTGATCATCCAGGCAGAGCAAATTGAAGGGGTCGAAAACATACAATCGATTGTCAAGGTGCCGGGGATCGATGCGATCTTCATAGGCCCCTATGATTTATCTGCGAGTTTGGGAAAAGCCGGGAACGTGAGCGCTCCTGAGGTTCAGAAAGCAATCGAACAGGTGAGGGCCTGTTGTTTAACCTCAGGTATACGGCTTGGAATATTCGGTGCCAATGCCGAGGCGGTAAGCCCCTTCATCGAGCAGGGCTATACCCTCATCGCGGTGGGTACCGATGCCCTGTTCATGGGGAAAACGGCAAGGGAAACGCTTTCTGACCTTAGGAGGTGATTAAAGCTTGAGGTTGGGCCACGGCCTCCCTCTTCCCCACCGAAGTCTGTGACTAGGGTTGAGACTCATCCCACTGATTAATGCGTTTGAACCGATTGAGTAGGTCGTGGAATTGCTTCTCAATGGATGACAAGGGCAAAGGGCGCACGAGTCAGCCTGATCGTGAGATCCCAAAGTGGGTAGCCTACCGCCTTTGCATCCCAATATGGTACCATTGGTTGGTGCCCGTTCAAAAACTCCGGGCGGGCATTGACTCGCACTCCCATGGGTCGAGGAGAAATGAAAGGTAAAATGGAAAAAGCGACTTTTGGAGCAGGCTGTTTCTGGGGTGTGGAAGCGGTGTTTCGGCGAGTCCATGGCGTTGTATCAACGTCTGTGGGTTACCTCGGAGGTACTCTGGAAAACCCGACCTATCAGGACGTCTGTTCGGGGCAGACCGGACACGCTGAAGTGGTGGAGGTTGTGTTTGATCCTTCCGAAGTTTCCTACGATGAGCTACTGACGGTCTTTTGGGAGAACCACGACCCAACCACCCTGAACAGACAAGGGCCAGACATTGGCACCCAGTATCGGTCCGCGATCTTTTATCACGATGCCGCGCAGCAGAATGCGGCGCAGGCCTCAAAAGAGAGACTTCAGAGATCTGGCCGATACGAGAGAGAAATTGTAACCGAAATCACCCCTGCTTCTCAATTCTACAGGGCGGAAGCGTATCATCAACAGTACCTCGAAAAACGGGGACTGGCCACTTGCACGATCAAAGAGAAGGACCGCGAAGGGCTCATTTGAAAACTGAGGAACCCAAAGCTGGAGCGGACGGGATGAACCCCGGGCTTGCCTCCCTGGGTAGGCTTTCACTGAGAAAAATCCGAATCAAAGCGTGATCGGTTTTAAGTTATGCGTCTTTCACTCATTGGAATGTCGGGATCGGGAAAATCCTATTGGTCCAAGAGACTTGCCGAACACGGTTTCAAGCGTTTCTGCTGCGATGATTTGATCGCAGCCAAGCTTGCCCCTGAGCTCGTCGGGCCAGATGGGGCTATGCTAGGACTCGGTGAATGGATGGGGTTCCCTTACCAGTCTCAGTATAAGGAACGTGAATCCAAATACCTGGCCTGTGAAATCGAAGTCCTTACCGAAATCCTCGAGTACCTTGAGAACCATAAAAATCCTCTTGAGGAGAACACGGTTGTCGACACGACCGGGAGTGTAATCTACACGGGTGAAGAGATTCTGAAGAAGCTTCGCCAAAACACCAGGGTCATCTACCTGTCAACCCCACCTGAGATTCAGGACCGAATGCTGGAGGCATATGTAGCCAACCCACCACCCGTTTTGTGGCGGGGTGTATTTAGCAAGGGTCCAGACGAGACCACCGAGGACGCTCTGGCGCGTTGTTACCCCATCCTTCTGTCCTCTCGGCGACGGTTGTATGAGCGATATGCGGATGTGGACCTTGACCATTACACACTTCGCAAGGAAGGCTTCGACGTAAGTGACTTGTTGAACCTAGCCCGGGGTCACTGAAAAACATCGGTTTGATCTTTCTCAAATCAACGTCTTGGGAGACGCTTATGCACACAATTTTTTTGGCTTACCTGGATCGTCTTTGTGAACTCCACACGGATATTGAGCGAGCGATTGAGGGGCTTTCCCAATCGGCATTGGATTGGGTTCCTGGACCTGACATGAATTCGATTTGCGTCCTTATCGTCCACTTGACGGGGGCAGAACGCTTTTGGATCGGTGATGTAGCGGGGAATGATCCGGTCGGCCGTGATCGTGACGCAGAATTTCGTGCGCGGGGATTGGACGCATCGGTGTTAAGAGACCGCCTGTCTGACACGATTGTTTACTGCCGCAACTTGCTAGGCAGGCTGACAATTGAGGATTTGGAATCCCCCCGTCAGTCGCCGATAGATGGCCGCCAAATCACCGTCGCCTGGGCACTTGCTCACGCCCTGGAACACACCGGGATTCATCTTGGCCATATTCAGATTACTCGCCAATTGTGGGAACAAAGACGGGGAGCCTAGCCGACCCCATGGTCTACCCCTCAAGGTGACGGCAAACCGCTTCACGTCTCGCCTCCGGTTCGTTTGGGCGTCAGACAAGAAACAGAATGAGTCCACTCCGGGTCTAACAAATCCTCAAAGGAGGCATTTCCCCGTGACGACTCCCTAGCCAGAGAGCCTCTCGGGGCGGGAGGTGGAGGCCCGAACAAAGGACCGTAGAACGTTCATGTACGCCGCACCACCGACCCGATGGGTCTCGTTGTGGGGCGCCTCCGGAATCTCGTAGAACTGTTTGGGCTCCAATGCCGCCTGAAAGAGACGCCGGCCAAACTCGTAGGGGACGACCTCATCGGCGGGGCTGTGAACAAAGAGCTTCGAACACCGGACCCTGGGGATCTTGTTGATGGAATCCATTTTGGTCCGCACCAGGAAACGCGGCAGAATCGGTATCATTTTCTTGCCCATGTCGGGGATCGAGGTGAAGCTGGACTGTACAATGAGACCGGCCGGCTCCACCTGGGTTGCCAGGTCAATACCCACGGCCCCGCCCAGGGATTCTCCATAGATGACGATCCCCTCAGGGTGAGCGTTGCGTCGGGTGAAGAGATCATCCCACGCAGCCCGGGCGTCGAGGTACAGGCCCTTCTCAGAGGGACGGCCTTCACTCTTCCCATAGCCCCGGTAGTCGACAATGAAAACCTCTGCGGGCAGCGCCACCAACATGAGGATCATGTCATAGCGGTCGGTGATATTGCCTGCATTCCCATGGAAGAGCAGGAAAACCATTTCAGCGGGGATCGACACAAGGGAACCAGACTCTCTCAGGCACGGACGGCAGTACCAGCCGTGGAGGTTCACCCCGTCCTGGGTGGTGAGCCAGCGGTCTTCGATTCTCGGGACGATTTGCCCTTCATCGGCGTGGATTGGATCCACATCCCACATGCCTTCGGGGTACTTCGACGGAAAATAGATAAACTTCTCTTCAAACAGCACGGCTACCTCCCATGGCGACATCCATTACAACCCGGATGGACACCCCTTATCGCTTCAAATTCCAAGAGGTTTGCCCCCTCCCCTGGTTTGAGGGGGCTCCCAAGGGACGCCTCTGCCTTGATTCGCAAATTAAGATACAAGATGGTTGTTTGAAATGTCAAAACCCTCACCCAGGGATCGGTAGAGATCAATCCACAGGGGGAGGACTCGGTCATTGGGTAGGATGGGGCTTACCTTTTCCATACCCACTTCAACGCCCATATCCTCTGTGGGCCTCTAACTCAGTCGTAAACACTTCCGGATATCTCTCTCTGAAGATGAGGCGTCGCGCACAAAGAGGGGCAATCGTAACTTCACGGCCCTGGATCCCGCTTGCGGAACAGCACGTCAACAAAATTGCGAACACACTGCTCGTCGGAAAGCCCATCGGTCGCCTCCTGGGGAAAAGATACGATCGACTGGAAATGGGTGGCGATTTCTCGAAATAGTTCGATTCGAGCCTGGGGATCCAGCCCATCTCGCCTCAACAGGGCCTGTAGCGCGATCCTCCCCTCCTGTGTTGAGACATGCTGCCTCAAGCGGGCCACCAGATGGGGATACTCACGAAAAGAGTTGTATTTACCCGTCAAGAGCTGATCCAAATTCGGCTCGGAAATCCGTGGATTCCGCACGACAACTGTGTTGGCGGCAAAGTCGCCGAACCGCTGGGCGTGCCGACTGATTAGACAGGCCAATCCACCGACGACATAGAAGGCGGGTAACTTGTCCACACAGCGAAGGAGGTTTCGAATCACAATTTGGCTGAATTGGAGACGCAACCCCTGTTCGTCCAACACACGCAGACGGAGGAGACGTTTGCCAAGGGTCTGGCCACGCCAGTACCACTCCATCCCAATGCCGTACCCGATGAACACGACAAAATAGCCTAGAATAGAGGCGCCCAGAGCCAGATCTTGACTGATCACTCCCAGCAACCCAAGTAACACACGAACAACTCGGTTGATGGCAAAAACGCAAACCCCATCAATCGTCCATGCCAGGAAACGCGTAACCGGTCCTGCCAACGCCAGAGAAAAAACGATCCCTTCGGGCGTTTTGATCGTCAGGGCATTGGTTTTTCCTTGAAGCATAACCTCACATCCAATAGATCGCGAACTTCATTCCCTTGAGTCCCGCGCAGCGGGTCAGTCCTCAAGGGGAGCCGAGTGGAGCGCTCCTCCCCCTTTCCTCGTTCCTGATTTCCACAGGAACAAAACCAGCAGGATGAGTTCTACCACCCCGAATCCGATCTTAACGTCGTAAGGTATAATAGGCTCATGATACTGAGACAAAAAGGCCTCGACAAAACCGGCCCAGGCCAACAGAATCGCCACGCCGGAAATCAGGGTGACCAAATCGCGCGATATCCGTCTCAGCCGCATCTTCAGCGTTGTCCGCTCACCCCATCCGATCAGCGCATTGGCCAAGATCAGACCAGCCTGGCCGGCGAGGAGACAAGCGGGTAGCTCAACGACACCGTGGGGCAGCAACCAGCCGACGAGGAATTTGGTTTCCCCTGCCAAAATATAGTCCAACACCACCGCACCGAGCATCACACCATTCCCAAAGAGCACGATCACCGTGCCAATTCCCCAGGTCATACCCAGTGCGAGGAGAAAAATGGAAACCTTGGTATTATGCGTCATCAGATAGGTGGAAAAAACCGTCTTGACCCCCTTTAATCGATCCTCCTCCATGGTTTCTTCGTCGGCCACGCGCTCGGATGGATCGATCCGAAGATGGGAATAGGGCAGGATGACTGCCTTGGCGTCAGGATCGAGGGAGAGGGCAAGCCCTCCAAAAGCACACCCCACAAGCATGATCGCCAGAGCGAGCCAAAACGCCCGGACATGGCGTCGGAACGTCCGGGGAAAGGTTCGGAAGAACCAGTGTAGGGGGGCGAGACGATGGGGCTTTTTACGCGTCTCGTGGATCTCCCCGTAGGCCCTCCCCACCAGGGATTCAAGGTATCGACGGGTTTGGGGCTCGGAACAAAACGTCGCGACCTTTGCCAGGTCAGCCGAGGTCCGCTGATAGAGATAGTGGACCTGTTTGACCTGCTCCAGGCCCATTCTGAACCCAGGATCCCTTTCCAGCTTATCGAGGATGCCTTCCAAATCGGCCCAATAAGGCCTTTCTTCAGTGATGAATCTTCCCAGGTCAACAATCACAGGAGCTGCCTCTGTTTGACATCGATGTATTGAGAAACCAGATGTGTGCATATCTTTTCGTTGTCCAGCAAAGAAAATCTGACCCCCTGCCGCTGTAGGCCCTTTTCCAATCCCCGAAGGCTCACCCAGAGAAAGTGTCCGCCGAGATCCCAGTACAGGTCATCCACTGACCCCACCCCTGGCCCAGAGAATAGGGGCCTGGCGCGGGGAGGTTTCATCATATTGACCAACACCAAATGGCGACGACACACATAGTCCATGTTCCGCACGAAACTCTCGGCCAGGACGAAATCATCCAGGTTGGTCAAGAACACCAGCAAAGCCCGCCGTCTGAGCCGAAAGCCCAGAAATGCAAAGAGTTCGTCGAAGTCTGGGGTGACACCCCGGGGCTGTAGGGTGTAAAGCGCATCCCTGCAGGCGTTGTAGTGGGTCTTCCCATTTTTCGCCCTCACGAAGTTCCGTACCTTATCGTCGAAGGTCAAAATACCAAACAAATCGCCCTGCCGCTCCGCGGCCAGACCCATGATCAGAGCAGCCGTAACGAATCGTTCCATAATCGTGGTCTGGGAGCCCTCTCTGTTACTGCTGTCTGAAATGCCACCTTCCCTTAAAGGATCTGCACGCCTCGCACTCAACCGGGAGCCGTCGATAATGACATAGACCTCCTGGGTTCGCTCGATCTGGAAGACCTTTGTGATGGGATGCTTCCGCTTGGCCGTGGCCTTCCAGTGAATGTCCTCAAAGCTGTCACCCCGGATATACTCTCGTAACTGTTCAAATTCTCGTCCCTTGCCAACCTGGCGTTGCGCGTGAATGCCGAGAAGTCCCCGGTTTAGAAACAGTGCGGCCAGGCTCTTTCTTTCAGGGAAGAGGCTGGGATAGACGCGAATCTCTGTGTGCATCGGTGCACTGGTTCGCATGGTCCAGAACCCCAGAGGCGAAGCGACCTCCAGATAACATCGATCGAGGGTGTATCGGCCCCGCTTCAATGGCTTACAGGGCCAGGAAAACCGTGAATAAGGACTCCCTTTCGGCAATAGGGCGAGGAGATCGTCGTTTGGAGAGGATATTTCCCCTGGAAATGCCAAGCCCAGTCTCAGGCGCCTGGCCTTCGTCTTATGATTTCGAATGGACAGTTCAATGGCCCCTTCTCGGTCTTTTGACAGACGGACCACCTCTGGAAGTTCAACGCTGATGCCATCAAAAGCCCCAAACCCGATTAGGCCATCCACGAGGGCTAGCACAAGGAGCACGGCAATCAAACTCATCAACAGGACCGCGGCAGCGGGCACCGCTATCGCCATCGCCGCAAAGGGCAGGATCACCAGACCAACCCAAAACAGCAATCTGGAATGGGGCACAATCATCTCGGCACCGCAACCTGTTGCAAAATACTCTGGTTCACTTCCGGTACGGTCAGTCCTTCGATCTCATACTCCGGTCGCAGGATCAGGCGATGTTCCAACACGGCCGTGGCCATCGACTTAATATCATCGGGTGTAACGAAATCACGTCCTGCAATGACTGCGTGAGCCCGACTGGCCAGGACGAGAGCCTGGGTGGCACGGGGCCCAGCCCCGACAAGAACGCTATGGTGTTTGCGCGTTGTGCGAACAATATCAACGACATAGCCGAGCAACTCCTCTCGTACAACGATTCCCATCAAGGCCTGCCGCAGCTTCTCTAAGGTTTCGGACGTTATAACCGGCTTGACCGCACCGCTTCTAAGCGTCGCCTCAGGCGATTCATCCCCGAGCATCCGTTGGGCCAGTGTTAACTCCTCCTCCCGTTCGGGGCAATTCATGGTGATCTTGAGCATGAACCGGTCCTTTTGGGCCTCAGGGAGGGGATAGGTCCCCTCGTATTCGATGGGGTTCTGGGTTGCGAAGACGGTGAAGTTCGGCGATAGGGGATGGGTCTGGCGATCGATGGTGACCGTCCGCTCCTGCATGGCCTGGAGCAGCGCCGATTGCGTCTTGGCAGGGGCACGGTTGATTTCATCGGCCAGCAGAAACGTTGTAAAGACGGGACCTTTGACCAGTACAAATGCGTTCCCTTCGAGATTGAAGACATGGGTTCCGGTAATGTCTGCGGGCATCAGGTCAGGAGTGAATTGAATTCGAGCGAAATCGCACCCCAGCACGTGGGCCAGGGTCCGGACGAGAAGCGTCTTGGCCACTCCCGGAACGCCCTCAATCAAGGCATGATGGCCGGTAAAAATTGCGATTAGGGCTCGTTCTATCACGTCGGTTTGTCCAATGATGACTTTGGCAACTTCCTGCCTCGCCTTGGCCAGGACGTCTTTTAGTTGATCTGTGCAGGCATTCATGGTTTACTTCCTTTCTGCCAGGATCCGTTGGATAGTCTGATACGCTTCCACAGGGTTTCGCTGTTTTGCAGGTCGCGCCTCGTGCGCATCGACGACTCTTTGCGCCCTGTCCCGTTTGTCCTTTGAATTCTCTCTGCTTGGGGGTAAGGCCTTCTCCCATTCATGAAAACACACCTGGAGAATGTCTCGGGGCGAGATATTCCGACGCAGCAAGCTGACAAATCCAGCGGTATAGTCTCTTTCAGAGGGGCTATCGCCGGAGCCAGGAGGGGGGAACTCACGGGGCGGGACAAAATGGAACGTATTTTTCCAGACGAACAGACCCCCCAGCAAAACGATCCCCAGCACCAGCCCATGGAGGTGATATTTTCGAGCGAGGCTAGCAATCCCGGGGTTTTCCCGAACCCCCAGGTGTGTTTCATCGAAAACGACATGGGTATGGGTCCCTATGAACCAGGCAAGCAAACGGGACTGTCGCTCCTCTCGCAGGGCCTCGTTACTGAAAAGGTAGGAGTCAGCACAGAGAACGATGGTCCCCCGACCCAACTCCCGCTCGATGACGACAGGGTGTTCGTCACACGTGTAAATGACCCGCCAGGGGTTGTCGAGTCCATAGAAATAGAGCGCGGTGTGCCAGGAAATGGAATTCGGCAGATTCTCACCAACGGCCTTCCACGCCTTTCTGTGGCCTTTCAAATCCCTGGGACGCTCATCAAAATCAAAACGAAAACCCCAATGCCTGCCAAGAGACGGAGATTTACAGCCTCTTGGCTCAAAATCACGGCTATGGGTTCTCTCATTTCCTTTTTCTCCCTCTCCTTTTCCATGCGTTGAACACGGGGATTCGCTCCCACCCATTATCAGAGGTTTTTCCTTGACCGGGAAGAAGGAAACGATCAGACGCCCTCCGGCCTCTGCGACTCCATCAAAAGCCTTGAGCAGATCCTCCTGAACAAAGCGCAGACTCTCTGGAGGGACACCCAGATACAGAACGGTGCCCTTCGGACCGTGGCTCAGCTTGGAAAAGGACCGATAGTTGCGGCTAACGGAGAGGTGTTGGAGATTCTTGAGGCTATCACAAAAGGCCTTCGTCCCCAGAGGATCCACCCGGAGTGAAGAATAGGTCGGATAGACATCTCCCCTTTCAAAGCGCAGGAGAAACAGCTTCACCACGCCACAGGTGAAAAGGGCCAAGAATATCAACAGGACTATGACCGGGGTTCGGTTACCCTTCAATATAGGCTCTGATCCTCTCGTGATTTGTCTTGAACTGTCTCATTTCTTCGGAGTTCACTGGGTACGTGCCATACCACGCTCGATCAAACATGGCCACGTTCTTGGAAAAGACAGCCAACAGATCAAGCTGGTCATGGGCCCTTCGTTCGAGTTCCAGCCGGTATTCGCGATTGGACTTATGCCTGGCGATTGTGATCAGGTCGTGATCCGCCAAGTATGCGAGAGTCGCGAGATACAGCGCCCGTAAGGCTAGTCGCAGTTCCCCCTTCCCCATCAATTCTCTTGCCATCACCAACCAACGATCGACCGGCAACTCGTCGGCCCCGACCTGGTCGTCTGTTAAGTCTGGCGTGGGGTGGATCGCCTCACTCACCCGGCCCCATTCACCTGTCCGACGCTTTCGCCACGTTCGCCATATCACAATGGCCAACACACCGACCAACAACGCCAGCAGTCCAAGAAGGAGATTCCGCACGGATGTCATCCACCCCTTGCCCGAAGGCTCCTTCCTTCCTTGGGTGCTGGGCAGAAGCTTCTCCAGCCAGGCACCGATCTTTTCGATCCACCCCCGGATTGTCCTGCCACCACTTCGAAGGGTCTTACCGATCCAGTTCATCACCGTTGCGAGCAGCCCGGTTCTATCCCTGTTTTCCTTGGCGGTTTGTTCACGGGGCATGCGCCAGGTATATTCCCGCCGGCTCATCACTTCCCTGATGGACCGATCCAACTCTATCGGAGAGACCCTGACGCCTGATATGCGATACTCGAAGGATGGCGTTTTGGCCTTTTCATGGGCCCTTGCCATATGGGGAGTGCCCGTTGCAACCAAAAAGATCATCGTCCCTGCCAGGACCTTTTTTAGGGACAGGAATTGCTTCAGCTCTACTCTCAGATCCTCCCCCGTGTTGCAGGAGGATGCGTAGAAACATCGCAACACATAGACCGACTTCACCAAAGGGTCCATACAGAGATAGGCAAGGCCACACACGGCTGCAAAGAAGGTGGTGTTCAGCATGTTCCACCCGCTTTTGGTAAATACGGTCTCAATTCCCAAAAGACTCTTGAGCAGGTTGGGCAACAAAAAAACACTGATGCCTATATTGACGAAAATGAACACACCAAAGAGGAAGAGTATGATCAAGAGGATATGATTCTGTTTCGGCCAAAACTTTGCCTGCTGGCATGCTCGTTTGACCACCGTTCTCACATCGAGACATTCACCATTGCCCTCTGCAGAAACGTTCTGATAAAAGGCATAGACCCACCCAAAAGGAAGGGCCATGAGGAAGGCGACAGGCAACACGAAAAAGCCGGAGGGCTGAATTACGGTCTGTGCCGAGGCCAGACGAGCGACGCGGGGCAGAGTCCAACGGGGACCTGGTTCACCGGAAAGGCAAGCCCTGAGCTGACCGGCAAAGACGGCATGCCAACACTTCATCCAGACAAACAGGATGGCAAGACCAAAGGATTCGACCGCACAGTATCGGTACGCAGAGGCGCTGCGACTCATGTCCGCCCAGAAGAAGAGAAGACCAAGAATAAAGGGCAAACTTCCGATATAATAGCTTGCAATGAAGCTGGCTGGTGAGAGGCGCAACAGGTAGACGGCCTCTTCGATAATCTCAACCGCCCCCCTGCCCTGCTGGAGGTGATCACTCCGATTCATTGGCCTCCCACCATCCGCTCTGCCAGACCGTCCCCTCGTGAAAAGAGGCTGGAAGGGAGAGCAAAGCCTGGCCCAAATAGTAGAAGGAGAGCCACAGGATCATAACGCCCAGACTGAACTGGATAATCCTGATAAGCCCACCGAGTCGAAAGGGCCGAACAGAAGAGGGCCTCAGCAGTTTCCTCAGACAAGGGGCACAGAGCACCCGATCTTCATGCTCCGTGATGCACTCACGGCAGAAATAGCGGCCACATTCTGGACAACGAGCCACAGCCTCTCGGACCCCGTGTCTGAAGCAGCGAAGGTTGGACAGCTCTTGCATGGTTCACTCCTGCCCGGAAGGTTCCACTCCGCCACGGAGAGGGGAGTGCTCCGAAGGAAACCCTGTGTACGCCCGTCGAAACCTACCCAACGACAAGATTCCGTAAATGCCAATTGCAGAAGAGCAAGGAACAGAGAATGCATAGACACTCATCAACCACGGAGAATCCAAGGGGGATACGGAGGAAACGAACTGGATCCATTCCCACTGATTGAATAGGATCCCGGGGGTTTCTGCGCCATGCGTAAAAGCGATGATCATGTAACTGACATAGCCGACAGTTGCAGAAAAACACACATAGCCCAGAGCCCCCCAGGTTATCCCTCGAAGTGGACCGGTCATGTCGCTGTCGCGCTGTTTGACCAAAGCAATCAGGACACCGACTCCGACCCCCATCCCGATTCCAAAATCCAAGAGGGTCAAGGCGATCAGATTGCAAAAAACGTCAATCGTGAGGATCAGACCATTGAGGATGAGCAAATAGAAGAGAATCTCGTGAAACCTTCCAGGCTCATGTCTTTTCGGCTGCCCTGTTCGATCGGTTCTCGATTGTGCGGTTTCTACCCCAGGCCGCTCTGAAGCTTTGGCCGGCAAGTCCTCCGGTGCGATCGCCCCTTGAGCCTCCTCGATCATGGGTCTCAAACGATTCATGGCCTTCCGGACGGTTGTCAGCCGATTTAGCGAGGGTAACTTCTCGATCTGCACCGCCGTGTGCAGATGGCACTCACATGTCGGTCCTCTCAACCAGTTGCCCAGTAGGTAGAAGAGGGCCAAACCGGCCAGTATTCCAAAAATGGGCGACCCTATCTCCCCAGCCCAGATCGTGAGCAGGACAAGGACACAAGCTAGCAAGGCCAGAAGAACGTTCAGGATTTTCCCTCTTTCGGTTTTCCGGGTGACGATGGCCTGAATGTCCTTATAATAGAATCGCTTGTAATCTTCCGCAAAGGCCTTGGAATCGATGTGGAGCAGATGGTCCCTACCCATCCAGACGGTGTTGCATCCCGAAAAGAATCCCCTCCTTTTCCCTGGCAAACGATGGTATTCTTTTGCCCTCTTCGACATCATCAGCGACCTAACCCGCGATTGAGGCACAGATGAACCAAGCCCACCCCAGGGTTTGGAAACCCGCAAGGGTGAAGGCGATGATGAAGCGAACCTTTGTTCGCGGGATGATACTAGTCGGCGCACGCCAATAACGGACCGATACGAAAAGAGCGATGGGTGCGGTAACAATTGTCGGCCACAAGAACAGCATAGGAACAATGGCCAGGAACAGGGCAATACTATCGTAAAGGGTCCGACGGGTTTCCAGGTTCTTGAGCTTTCGCTTCCTCTGACCCGTCTCCAGGCAAACAGGACAGAGATGCTTGCCGTCGAAGTCCACATCGCACAAGGTGCAAAGAAAGCGTCCACAAACTGCGCATGGGATCACGGCCCGCTTCTTGGGGTGATAGAAACAGCTCGCCTCGTCCTCCACCCGGAGAGCCTCACCGGATGCCTCCACCACCTGCTTCCGAAACAGGGCAGGGAAGACATCCACCCCTACGAGGACTCCGCAGGAGGGACACCGCGACAGGCGAGACCTGTTGAAGGCCACTCTTGGGAGGGAGGCGCTACATTTGCTGCAGGGTATCAAGGCTGATGTCCCCTTCTCACTGCGTTCTGACCACGCGGGTGTTGCAGATCCGGTCATGTAGGGTCCGCTTTTGATCATCAAAGGCTGCGATGATGTAGCCGATGAGAAAAGTCATGGAGGTAATGAATTCCGCAAAGTGTCTTCCAAGGGCCCTGAGATAACTGACTTTGCCGCCGTCACCCGTGACCACCTTAAGGCGACCGGCCATCTTGCCCGGAGTCGCACCAAAGCGCCCCACAAAGAAGGTCGTATAAGCAGCCTGGAGGGCCATGAAGAAGGCGTTCAAAATCATGGTTAGCCCAAAGAAACGATAGGGATCAGAAGAAGATGTCATCATCGCGCCTAGGGGAACACTAAAGATCATGTTGACCACACCCAGGATCATCCCGTCGATCAATTTGGCAACCACACGGATCCAGAATCCGGCGTATTCCATCATGCCGGAGAGGGGGACCCCTTCCTTGAGTTTCTGAACGAAGATCGGCTTACAAAGAGCGCACACCCACGAACCACCGAAACGAATCATCTCCGCCCGAGACAGTATGCTGCCACATTCGGAACAAACCGATTGACCCGCTCCAGGCGCTGGGGGAGTCGGTTTTCGCAAATCATGGGGGGAAGAGCGGGCTCTGACCTTGCCATACGGCTCCCAGTCGGTCATTTCAGGATTCCAGACGGGTGTCGCAGAGGTAATCTTACCCTCTTTGACCAACCTCTCCACATCCCCTTCATTAATGGGCCCTACCTGGTGCCCTTCGTCGGCGTAGTACCATTCCACAATTGCCTCCTGACTTTGTTACGGTTCGGGGAAGACATCGTTCCATCTCAATGGGTTTTCGCCGGGTTACACAGCGGGACGCTGGCCCACCGGGGACCTCATCGCCCTCCATTTATCCATCGGCAGTAGGGCATAAATCTTTAAGTGTACGGAGACTTCTTGATGTGGTTTTCCCCATCGGAAGACGCCGGGCAGGGGAAAGAGGTTTGCCGACCGAAATGGGCCTCCTTTTCAGAGGGGAAGGATCGCCGCAGCCAAGCTCAAGTAGAGAAGGAGGGTAAAAACGTCCATTAGGCTGCTGATAAAGGGACCCGACATTAGGGCTGGATCCAGGCCGATCTTCTTGAAAAAGACGGGGAGCATCACACCTGCGGATATTGCGAGAACCACGCATCCCACCATGGCCAGACCAACCGTCAGACTCAAGGGGATGATGAGCTTTGGGTCGGGACTGGTGAGAACCGCACGAAAGGCGGTGAGAATGCCCATGGCCAGACCGACCAGGAGGGCGATTCGTATCTCCTTGAATAGAATCCTAAAGACATCGGTCATTTCCAGTTCCCCCGTGGCAAGACCTCGAATGATCACTGTCGTGGTCTGGGTCCCTGCATTTCCCCCCGTACCCGACAAGACAGGAATGAAAAAAACCAGAGCAATGACTGCGGTCAATTGGCTCTGAAACTTCTGCATTACCGCCCCAGCCACAAAGCCTGTGAGAACGAGGATAAAGAGCCAGAGGATCCGTTCTCTTGCAATCTTAAAGATTCCCGTATGGAGATAATCCAGCGGTCTTCCGGCCGCTGCAAGGTGATAGATGTCTTCCGTGGCCTCTTCCTCGACCACATCGAGAATGTCGTCGACGGTGACGATGCCCACTAAACGCTGGTCATGATCGATCACCGGAATGGCCAGGAAATCGTAATGGGAAATCCTGTCTGCGACCTCCTCCACGTTTTCGTCGATGGACACGCTGATGACATCCTCTTCCATGATCTCTTCTATGGTCTGAATCGGTCGAGCAAGAAGGATGTCTTTCAAGGTGACAAAACCCTTCAGCCTTCGATCCTGGTCAACCACGTAGACATAATAGACCGTTTCTTTGTTGGGCGCTTGCGTTCTCAATCGGTTAAGGGCCTCTGCCCCGGTTATGTCTTTATCCACGGAGGCGTATTCTGTGGTCATAATGGCCCCGGCCGTCCCCTCCTCATAAGCGAGGAGTCGCCGAATATCGTCCCGCTCAGCCTGAGCCATCAGGGGCATTAAGCGATCGGCGATTTCCGGCTCCACCTCTTTGATCAGATCGACTCGATCATCTGAAGACATCCCTTCGATAAAGGGAAGGATGGCCTTGGGATCCGCCTTCTCAAGGCATGCCTTCTGGACAGGCAAATCGAGATGCTCGAACATTTCAATGGAGGTTCTGTTGCCGATGATGGCCAGAATGTCAAGCATTTCATGAGGCTCTAGACCCGAGACGACTTCGGCTCCGTCTGCTGGGTGGAGGTCCGCGAAGACCTCCCGAATCGTCTCATGGTCTCGTGCGGCCATCAATTCTCGAAGTTCTGGAATAAAGAGAGCACTTCGCATGGCTTCTCCTCTGATCTTATGCGATCTGCAGGGATCCCAAATAAAAGTTCAATCGCTTCGTGACGTAATGTTTCGGTGTGATGAATGGGCCCAAAGAGGCAGGAAGAAGGGAAGGAGGTTATTCAAAGATGTCTACGAATCCATCCCCCCTTTCTCCCCGCAATCTCTGGCAACTATCACCTTCGTCCACTGTTCCCTCCTATCAATGCAATGTTTATCACACTCCAAGGGGAAAAGCAATTGAAAAACGTTCTGGAATTTGACAGGGTCTTCTATTTCGTTGTCAGAAAAAAGAGTTTCCCCTTCTGTTTCATGTTCCCCGCAGAGATCTCGGCAGCCTCGCCTTCTCCCCAAAATAGGTCCACCTTGGCCGGTCCTCGAATGGCCCCGCCCGTGTCCTGATTAACCACGAAGCGGGAAAAACGCTTCCATTCAATGATCTCTCCCATTTCATTAATGACCGGTTTTTCCGTGATGATAAAAGCCAGTCCACCCTTCGGAAAGAGCCTGGAATCCGTCGCAACAGAGCGACCCGTTGTGAGGGGAATGTTGATGTTTCCCAAGGGACCCTGCTCGACAAGACGAAAGAAGGTATAACTCGGATCGTGAAAAAGAACCTCCTCCACCTTTTCCGGATGGTCGTGGAGGTAGGACCGAATCCGCTGCATGGACATCTCCTTCCTCGTCACCTCCCCCCGATCTATCAGGAGTTTCCCAATGCTCCGGTAGGGCCTTCCATTGGCGGCGGCGTAATTCACTCGCAGGTACGTGCCATCTTTGAGGCGGACAAGCCCTGACCCCTGGATTTGCAGAAAATATCGATCAATCCTGTCGGTAAGCCACACGATTTCATGTCCTCTTCCCTCCAGAACCGCCTCGCCATCGATCTCCTCTCGCGTGTAGAAGGGAACAAGCCTCTGCCCCTCTAGTCTTCCGATGATCGTCTGCCCCTCAAGTCGTGGACTGAACTCTCCCAGTCTGACCTCTATCCGTTCGTCTGGGGTTCTGTACAGTGGATAGGGGTGATGCTCATCCGGCGTAAGACTGCCCTCCACAATAGGCTCATAGTATCCAGTGAAAAGAACCTCTCGCCTCCAACCCCGCCCAACGGACTGGTATACACGGAAGCGGCTCGAAACAAGATGGTCCAGTTCCTCCGGGCTGCGGGCTTCATCGACAAGGGCGAGAAAGGCTTCCAGAGAGGCGGCGAGTTGAGAAGTCGTGTAGGCGTCCGGGCCGAAGGTCACGGACTGATCCTGAGGTAGAGACCTGAAATATTGAATACTCCCCTGAACAGCCGTTTTCAATGAAGACGGGTCAAGGTCGTCAAGAAACCGAGGAGACCGCCCTGCTTTCAGAGGGACAAGGGCATCCTTCGGCTCTCGCACCTCTCGGACCCCCAGGATGGCGCACCCCCACAAGGCAAAAA
Source organism: uncultured Thermodesulfobacteriota bacterium (assembly GCA_964348185.1). Taxonomy (GTDB): domain Bacteria; phylum Desulfobacterota; class BSN033; order WVXP01; family WVXP01; genus CAYGBW01. The sequence continues at coordinate 25,881 of CAYGBW010000059.1, forward strand.
GGGCGAACAGGGAAGCACAGACCAGAATTGACGATCTTTTCATAGTCTCCTCCTGCCAACCACTCAGAGCCGAGAGACGCCCGAGGGCGTCCCCCAATCCATCTTCCTGGAGAACGTGGAGAGTATACCACAATCCCCCATGCCAATGCAGGGCGCCACCGGCGGCAGATTTGCTGGGGTTCACGGTGATCTGGAATCGAAAGATTTGACAAAATCGGTCATATGGGTTAGAAAGGATTATCACTCGGGGGGAGATTTGTCTCCGGATTGCTCGGGTACGCTGTTGTTTGGAGATGAAGGGAGAGGGTTTTGACTCCAGTGGATTTGGGAAATTCGATGGGAGAGAGAAGACGATACCGTCGGCTGAAGGTCAGATTACCCCTGTCCTTCACGATTTTGGAACCCGAAGACCAAGGGGACGCGCTTCCATCTGAAAGGCAGAAAATCAGGGGGGAGACTTATGACATCTCCACAGAAGGTCTGACTATCGATGTCATGCTGTCCCCTCAGGACATGGCCCATTTGATGGCGGTCTTGTCCACCGCTCAAAAGGGACCGAGGATCGACGTGGATGTCGAATTTGAGGGGGACACGGTCTCCATGTCCGCTACGGCGATCTGGTATAACCTCTTTTTCCCGGGTACCCCTCCCCCCAATTTCAAAGCGGGCCTCTATCTCCTCGAACCCGATAGCAACCCGTCCAAACAAAAATGGAACGATTTTATTGACAACATCAGAGTCTAGTCTCCTGGGTCCCCACCTTCCCTCACCCTCCTTAAACGATCAGCCACGGACGGTATCCATTTGGCCCCACGACGAAGGCTGCCCCCCTCCCCTTTGCCCCAACAGTGGCGTTGGTCGGATGATCATTGGCGACGGTCTTCCGTATGCCGAGATCCCGTGCAAGCAGAGAGGGCATTCAGACTCACTCGCTGAACCCACCGCAAACCGGTATCGGTTGGTCTTGTGGATTCTGGTAACGGCCAATCCCTGACCCCTGAACCCCTTCCTTGTCCAACCGAAAGCCTATCCCTCTCGCACCTTACGGGCAAAGGATAGCGCAAGACCCGCACACCTCAGGGCAACGTTCAGCTCTTTCGAGATGTCTTGGTCATGAACGAGGTGATTTGCTGTCTTGGGTTCCCGCTTTTACAATGAGGGCATTTGGCCCTGCCTTTCTCGTACTCACGAAAGGGCATAGTCACGGTGAAAGATTTTTTGCACTTTCTGCAGACGTAGTCGTATGTCGGCATGGCGTTCCCTCCTTCAAACGCTTCGATTCAAGCCAGGATTTCGAGTTGGCCCGCAAAGTCCAGAAAAGGGTCGTTCGGCCCGCTTTCCGCAAAAAATGCTTTCCTCATGTAGTGAACCGCTCCGGAATAGAATTCAAATCTCCTAGCCAGTTCGAGAAACACATACGGGGGCCGATGCAGCCTCAAATCCATGTCGAAGACCACTTGGTAGGCCCTCCCCCCCTCCTGGAGGTAGTATCCGAGAAAGGCGTTTCTTTCGACATACTCCCTGAAAATACCGGACATGAAGAGGATGTAATCACCCATATGCTTGTAGATCTCCCGTTCTTTTTCAAGATCCGAACCGAGCCCCTCCATCCTATGGGCTTCAAGAAACAGTTCCACGACGGTTTCGAGCCTCTTTCCCTGTAAGTCTCTGATTTTATATAGATTTTCTGTCCGAGCAAACTCCGCCAGGAGATCCGAAATATAGCGAGCCACCGTGGGCTCTTTGATTCTCAGATCTTGGAAACTCCTGCGAATGAGCCAGTCAAAAAAGCGATTGAGTCGAGAAAGCGAGGGCGTCGTCGTTGTCATTTTCTTCCCTCCCTTGCCAGAACTATTCTAGTCAAAAAAACCGCTTCCTGTCAATTACCAACCCCGTCTGAAAGGATTGGATTGCCCCTCCCCATTGCACCCTCTACAGGGGCTGTGATATTTTTAGCAAAGAGACTCAAGGGATCCCGTGCCTTGTGGAGGATTGATGACTGCCAACACGGTGAGGTTGCAAGCCCATCAGGAGACTCTAGATCTGGTGAGCCTCAGGGATGAGTGGAAGGACCTGTTGGAACAGAGTGCGACCCAGACGATCTTTCAGACCTGGGAGTGGAATCAACTCTGGTGGAAGCATTTTGGCTGTTCTCGTGGACTCTTCCTCCTTGCGGTCCGAAACGCGTGGGACCGGCTCGTGGGAATAGCCCCTCTTTTTTGTCATTCGGATGGGGAGAACCGAAAACGCATCCAGTTCATCGGGGGAACCGATCTCTCTGACTACCTCGATTTCGTTGTCCACCAAGGAGAGGAGGCCTTATTCTATTCAGCAGTCATCGATTTTCTTACCTCGCGGCCAGAGCGCTGGGATATCATAGACCTCCACTGCCTCCCGGCAGGCTCCCCCACCCTCGAGGGTTTCAGAAAGTCCTGGGAGCAAAAAGGCTTTCAAGTGAGCCTGGCTGTTGAAGATGTCTGCCCCGGGGCTCAACTTCCTTCAAGTTGGAACGATTTTCTCGTGGGAATGCGTCAGAGGGACCGGCACGAGATTAGACGGAAGATCAATAAGATTGGAAGGGAAGCAGAAGGCTACCGATACTCTGTTACCACCCCTGCGCGTTTTTCTGACGACATCGAATCCTTTCTAGAGCTGCACAGAAAGAGCGACGTCAAGAAGATGGCTTTCATGAACCGAGAAAAGATGGCCTTTTTTAGGGAGATGGCCTGGACGTTCTTGCAGGAGGGATGGTTAGAACTCTCTTTTCTTGAGGCCAGCCAGAGTAAACTAGCGGGCCTCTTGAACTTCAGATACGGGGACACCGTATACGTCTATAACTCAGGATATGACCCTGAGTTTGGCCACTGGAGTCCGGGTTGGGTTTTGATCAGCCAGTCCATACAGGATGCGATCCAGAGGGGAATGAAGAAATACGATTTCCTGAGAGGAAACGAAGCCTACAAGTACCGGTTCAGAGCGAGGGATTTTGAGATCTACCGATATACGATAGAAAGGCGGAAGGAGCATTCACATTGAAACGGATTGCCATGATCAGTGTTCATACATGTCCTCTGGCGGCGTTGGGGGGGAAGGAGACAGGGGGCATGAACGTTTATGTCAGAGAGGTAGCTCGTCAGCTTGGAAGCCAGGGGATCGAGGTCGATGTCTTTACCCGGTCTCAAAACCCGGGGGTGGACCGAGTCGTTTCCCTGGGCCGGGGCGCTCGGGTAATCCACGTTCCGGCGGGTCCAGAGGCCCCCTATGACAAGAACAGGGTCTGGTTCCATCTTCCAGAGTTCTGCCAGGGAATGATCGATGTGGTGCGGACAGAAAAAATCGACTACGACATCATTCACAGCCACTACTGGTTGTCTGGGTGGGCTGGGCTGAGGCTTCACCGGGACCTGGAGGCCCCTCTCGTCCATATGTTCCATACCCTCGCCGTGATGAAAAACATGGTCGCCCAAAGGGAGGAGGACAAAGAAACAGCCTTTCGAGTCTTCCTTGAGAAGAAGCTGATGGACCTTTCTCATCTCATCGTGGCTTCCAGTCCGGCCGACAGGGCTGACATGGTCTGGCACTATGGGGCCGACCCCGATAAGATCGAAGTTATCCCTTGCGGTGTCGATCTTGACCTCTTCAGACCCCTGCGCCAAGACACCGCCAAGGATCATCTGGGGTTGTCCTCTCGCCGGGTCATTCTCTTTGTGGGAAGAATTCACCCTATCAAGGGACTGGACTGTCTTCTTAAGGCTCTGGCGATTCTGATCGAGAAATCCAGTGTTTCTTCAGAGGACCTTAGCGTTCTCATTATCGGGGGAGATCTCGACAACGGTGGAAGTGCTCCCAATGGAGAGGTGGAAAAACTGAAAAACCTCACTTCTCAACTCGGCCTCGAACCCATGGTCGCCTTTCTCGGGGCTCAGCCCCAGCATGTTCTCCCCTATTTCTATTCAGCCGCAGAAGTCTGCGTTCTGCCGTCCCGTTATGAATCCTTTGGGATGGTGGCCCTGGAGTCCATGGCCTGCGGTACCCCTGTGATTGCATCGAGGGTCGGAGGGCTGAATTACACCATAAGAGACGGACAGACAGGCTATCTGATTCCCGAGGGAAATGCCGCCGTCCTTGCCGAAAGGATCGACCTTCTGCTTCAGGATGACTCCCTTCAAAGCGTCATGAGCCGGCAGAGTGTTCAGCGTGCCAAGAAGTATTCATGGGAAAACATCGCTCATCAAGTCATCTCGGCATACAGCCGAATTCTGTCTCAGAAAACCCCCAAGGGCCCCGAAATGGATCGATCCCTCTCCTTTGCCCCAGACAGAACAATCCAATTCTGTTCAGGATCCTGAAGGTGATTTGCAATGGGTTGTTTGGGATAGGGGGGAGAATGGAGGATTTGCAGGACACCCATCTCATATCCCCCATCATGGGCTCTCAAGTTGAATCGTCACGGTCTCTCAGCATTTCGTTTTTCCCCTGACCTTTTTTCTCTACCTTATGCAGAAGCCGTTGATGCCGGTGTTCGAGGGCTGTTTTTTGCACAGGGCTGATCTCTGGCAACCTCTGAAAAGCCTCTCTGACCCATTTCAACGCTGACCTGTAGTCTTTCAACTGGTGCTCGTAGAATTTTGCCAACTCTTCATAGGGGAAAAGCTCGCGGCCTCCGTCAAAAGAAATCATTTCCACCCAGATTGAGACCGCCTGGTCCATCTGTTTTTCTCTCTTCATGGCCAGGGAGAGGGATTTGAGAACCGCCCACTCCCCCGCGTCTTTGCAGGCCCTCAAAGCATGATGATAACATCGAATGGCATCCCCTAACCTCCCCTGCCGTGAGAAGAGTTTTCCCAGAGAGTATGCCTCAACCCACCCACCCCAGGAAGCCGTCTGGGGGGTATGAACCAACTCATGGATCCGGGCAGCCAAGGTAACCAGCGACAGGATGTCCATGCGATTATGATAGAAAACACGATGAATCCGACTCCCGTCCCCTCTTCTCAGATAGTCAAAATACAGATACGGAATCATCTCGCTCGGGACATCGTCTTCCCGTTCAATGCCGAGCACGCATGACTCCAGAGTGGTCAATCGACAGTTTTCAAAGGCCCCCCTCCAAATCCTCCTCGAGGGAAAGAGGAGATCGTAGTTTGGCCGTTCTCCAAAAGGGTTTTCCATCTGGGAGAGAATGAATCGGGTTTCCAGCAGAGGAATGTCGAACCGCTTTCCATTGAACGTAACAAGGAAGGGGAACCTCCTCGCCACATGTCCCAGTACCCAGAGCATGGCCCTCTCCTCCGAGAAGTCTCGCAGAAAGAGCTGTCGAGCGACGAATCGGCCTCGTTCAAAGTATCCCACACCGACCATAAAGGCATAGGTTCCTGTTCCGCCAGCCAACCCAGTTGTCTCCACGTCAATGAACAGGGTCTGAGAAAAATCGAGGTCCACGAGGCGTTCATCTCCCGAAACCCATGAGACTGGATAGGTAGGAACCTCCATCACACAATCCAGTAACCGGCCTCCATGACGGTATCCTGAACGATAGACCTCTTGGGTCATGAACACCTTTCCGTGGGGGGTGTCGATTTCCTCCCCTTCGACCCATTCTGTGATCGGGCTGACCGGCTCTTCAGCCCTCTTTATCTGCCGTGGATCAAGCAGTCTCTCGAGTCGTTTCCTCAGATCGGAAACGATCTCCCCGCGGAGGGGTCGTGTCTCGGCAGACCTTGATTCCAGTCTCTCCAATCGATCCTTGATATCCACCGTCACCCCACGGGAGGCTCAAGGCACAAGAAAGGTTAAGGGCAAACGGGATGTTACCGGTGTTGCGCCCCAAGCCTTCATGCCTCACGTCCCATTACGATTTCTGTTTCCCTTTTGTTGTCCCCCACGCGATCGTCCCAGATTCCCTCCTCCCAAAATCCGCTTCAGCAGGACAATGGCTACGTCTTTGGAGTTCATACCCACTTCTTTCGTAGGCCCAACACACGAGGGGCACCCATGTGAACAGGGACATCTGGAGATGAGCCCCAGGGTGTCGCGCAACAGGCCTTCATGCTCATCAAAGATCTGGGTGCTGAATCCCACGCCCCCTGGGTAGCTCTCGTAGAGAAAAATCGTGGGTTCAAACTCCTCCATCGTGTCTGGAGTGAGGCGATCTTCTCCATCCACGGATCGGTACAGTCCCTTTCCCTCTCTCGATAAGCGCACAAACCAGCGAGCCCCTCGATCTCCAACACTTCGCTGAATATCTCGGAGATCGCACATCAGGTGAAGACAGGCAACGGCGTGAAGGGCGTAGGAGACTCCCAGGACGCCGTCGATAATCTCCCAACGGGGGAGGGAGAGACCGTCGAGGGTGGCTTTCTGGAAGACGAACCAGCAGGCCGTTGTGTGCATCTGTTGATCGGGAAGGCTCACCTTCCCGTATCCCAGGTTCTCCAGGGTACGGAATCGGATTTTCTTGAACCCCACCACCTTGTTTATGACTTTTATCTCCCCGTGCTCAACGGCGTAGAGGCTCTCGACTCCTTTTTCAAAGGTCTCAAGAATGGTGATATCCGTGTAGCTCAGCGCCTCGGTGTAATGCTCTCCATGGAATCTCTTCACATAGGCCTTCCGATGGTCGTAGTCGAGCCTTTCGACCTGGAAGAGTTCAGATTCACACAGGTACACCGCCTCCGGATAAAGGGTGGTATGGGCTCCCACGAAGTCGACTTCGCCAATGACTCGATCCACGGGCCGTCCCTTCTCCCTCGTGGTGTCAATAACTAGAAAATTCTCCTCAGAGAGACTTCTAAGGCTGATTTCATTTGCAGGATACGCATCCTGGCTCCAGTGCCATCGTCCTCCGGATTTGTGGACCACACCCTTTTCACTGAGGAACTCCAGTATCTGATCTAGATCCTCTCCACCGAAATTCTCCCCCTCTTTGAAGGGAAGTTCAAAGGCCGCACACTTGATATGACTCAGCAGGATCAGGAGATTGTCGGGGTTGACAAGACCGAACTCGGGAGAGCCTTTGACGAAATAGTCGGGATGCTCGATAATGAATTGGTCCAGGGGGGAACTCCTGGCAATGAGAACAGCCAGAGACTTACCAGACCGGCGTCCGGCCCTTCCAGCTTGCTGCCACGTGCTTGCAATGGTACCGGGATAACCGGCGATAATGCATGCATTGAGCCATCCGATATCAACTCCCAGCTCCAGTGCGTTCGTTGAAACCACGCCAACAACCCGACCCTCCCGCAGTCCCCTCTCGATTTCTCTCCGGGTATTGGGTAGGTAGCCCCCCCGATACCCTCGGATGACTTCCTCCGTAGCACCGCGCTTTGAAAAACGGTCTTTCAAATACTTTGTCAGGATCTCCACATTGAGCCTGCTCGTCGCAAAGATGATGGTCTGGACTTTGTCTTTAAGGAGGGGGAGGGAGAGTCTTTCGGCGGCCTTTAGGGTATTCCCTCGGATACCCAGTTCCTTGTTGATAATGGGCGGATTGAAGAAGACCAAGGTCTTCTCTCCTGAAGGAGCCCCATTGTTCCCGATCAACTCCACGGGTCTTTCGACCAATCTCTCAGCCAGATCTTTTGGATTGGCGATTGTCGCACTACTGCAAATGAACTGGGGCATCGATCCATAGAATCTGGAGATTCGGTGCATCCGTCGAAACACGTTGGCCATGTGGGATCCCAACACGCCGCGGTAGAAGTGGAGTTCGTCAATAACCACATATTTCAGGTTCTGGAAGAACCCCGCCCATTTTGTGTGATGGGGGAATATGCCCGTGTGAAGCATGTCCGGATTGGTAATCACAATGTCTCCCTGAGTGCGGATGGCGCGACGGGCATCCTCCGGGGTGTCTCCGTCATAGGTGTAAACCTTTATCGCTCGGGACAATCCGGAAACGATCCCCTGGATTTCAACCATCTGGTCCTGAGCCAGGGCCTTGGTGGGAAAGAGATAGAGGAAGCGGGATCCAGGATTTTCCAGCTTATGATTGAGAACGGGAAGATTGTAGCACAGCGTCTTACCCGAGGCAGTAGGCGTAACGACAACCACATGCTTGCCGGCATGGACGGCTTCAACGGCCTCTCTCTGATGGGAATAGAGCCTGGAGATCCCCCGCTTCTTCAGAATTGAAACCAGTTCGCCATGGATAAAGGAGGGGAATTCTGCCCATTCTCCCTTGCGCATGGGGAGGTGTTCAATGTGGGTGATGCAGGGTGCGATATCCTTGGACCGCAGCCATCGGTCCAGAAGAGAACCGATGGACCGATCATCGTCCGCAGGGGTCATGTCCTTTGTCATGCCTTATCGATCCTGTCTTGCCGATACATGACAGCGTTTACCTCATTACCTCTCTCGCTAAATCGGAGTTCGTCCATCAGAAGGTCCACGATGAAAAGACCCCGCTTCTCAGGAATCGTCGCCTGTTGCCTCCTCATTTCTCTCAGATAATTCTCTCCGTCAAATCCTTCACCCTCATCTTCTACCGAGAGAACGACCTTTGCTACGTCGAAAATCATTTTGACCTTGATTCGTTTATCTTTGTCCTGCCGGTTGCCATGGATAAAGGCATTACTCAACAACTCATCCAGGCAGCTGGCAACGTTTTCCAGTCGGGTTTCGTCCTCAATACCCCGCCACTGGCACTCCTTGACAGCAAAAAGAATCGCAGAGGGAAACGAGCCGGGGTGACCGGGGAAAACCATTTCGGTCTGGCTCTGCACCCACTCCATGAGGGCATCGGTTTCTACGGATAGTTCCCTCAACTGTCTTCCCTTCCGAATCAGTTCTTTGATTTGGGACATTTTGAAGGGCTTCGCGATGAAGTTGAAGGCTCCCCTCGTGAGCGCGTACGTTGTGTTCTCCACGCTTCCGTAGGCTGAAATCACCGCGATGGGAATGTTCGGGTTGATCCTTTTTGACTGGACGATCAGTTCCAATCCGCTCATGCGAGGCATGGATAGGTCGGTGATAATCAGATCCACCTTCTCGGTCTTTGTTCTTTCAAGGGCCTCCGTCCCATCCTCAGCGACCACGACCTGATAGCCCATGCCCTGGATCATATCAGAAAGGGTCTCACGCACATCGGCTTCATCATCAACGACAAGGATTCTGAATTCTTTCATTGGGGAACCCTCCGCCTATCCCAACCCCAAAGGCTTTTGTCTCTCACCGGGTAAAAGACCCCGGACAGGAGATTCATCTAATTGCCTGTAAAAATACGGCTTTTTGAGCTCCTTGCGATACTAACAGAAATCCGGGTGGAGAGCAAGTCTCCCCTCTCGCTGAGGGTAATCCGAATCCCCCTTGAAACAGAGAGAAGATGTTTTTTATATTTAAACCGTTACGGTTATGAGGTCCATCGTGGGAAACAGAGAAGGGTCTATGAAAATCGGCGAGGTAGCCAAAAAAACGGGCGTCTCCCTCCGAACGATTCGATACTATGAAGAACTCAGCCTAATCACGCCCGTCAGCCGTAGCAGAGGGGGGTTCCGCCTCTATGACGAAGAGGCGCGTATCAGGGTCAATCTCATTCAATCCCTTCAGAAACTGGAGCTGAGTCTCAAGGAAATCAGGACCCTCATGGCCATGAAGGATAAGGGCAAAACAAAAGGGGAGATCGCGACCCGTCTCCTTGCCGAGCTGAAGAGTCATCACGCCCTGGCAGAGAAAAAGCGAGCAATCTACCAAGCCATCGTCCGAGATTTCGATGAAGGGATAAGAATTCTGAATGAATGTCAGGATTGCAAACAGATGACCGATCAGCCCCACTGTGGGAAGCACAAGGAGTTTCTCGCTGAACACCTACTGCCTATGGTCATTCGCTCCCTATTCTAAGCCCCCTTTGCCGCATCATGGGAGGACTGTCTCCCGGAGAATACCTTCATTTTGAATTTACTGAAATCGCGAGCTGTCTCAGGGTATCCTTTCATCAGTTCATCGATCCACTTCCCTGTCTGGAGAACTTCCGGTAGAATCATAGACAGAAAGGACGAACCCATGGGCTTTTGGCAAACAGTCCGGTCTTATCGCTTTCTTGCTGGTTCCCTTCTCTTTCTGGCTGCTCCCCTCTGATCCCAGAGGTCACCTGTTGGCTGCGGTGCAGACCGGTGCGTCACCGGGATCCCAAACCCATCACCTGAGGGGAGACGGAAATGGGTGGCATGGATTATGCTTTCCCAGGGTTGACCGTTTTTTTCACAGTTCACGGTTTGGTGTGGATCTTGGCGTATGGTTTTCAGATGATAAACCCTATCTCTTAGGCCGTACGATGGAGATAGACAGACAAATCGCGCAGAAGATTTCATCGCTTCAGGAGAATGTGGGAAAAGCCATCAAGGGGAAGTCCCACGTGATTCGGTCGGCTATTATTACGCTCCTGGCGAGAGGTCATCTATTGATTGAAGATATCCCCGGGGTCGGGAAGACAACCCTCGCCCACAGCCTCGCCCGCTCACTCACGTGCTCCTTTAAGAGAATCCAGTTTACCAGCGACATGCTACCCTCAGATATCCTGGGCGTTTCTGTCTACAACCCAGCCCTACAGGATTTTGAATTCAAACCCGGGCCAATCTTCTCCAATGTCATTCTGGCCGATGAAATCAACCGGACGTCGCCCAAAACTCAGAGCTCTCTCCTTGAGGCGATGAATGAGTCTCAGGTCTCCATGGACAGAAAGACCTATCCCCTTCCCCGACCTTTCATCGTCATGGCCACTCAGAATCCGCTAGAGTATCAGGGGACCTTCCCCCTGCCAGAATCTCAACTCGATCGGTTCATGATGAGGATTCGAATCGGGTACCCTGACATGGAGGATGAAAAGGAGATCCTCAAATTCCAAAGACTGAACTCCCATATCGAGGACCTCGCCCCTGTCCTGTCTATCCAGGAGGTCCTCTATCTCCAGGAGATGGCGGACATTATCCAGGTAGACGAAAGTCTGATGGATTATATACTCCGGATTGTGAGCGCCACGAGGAAATCCGAAAGACTTGAACTGGGCGTGAGCCCCCGGGGCGGCCTTTTTCTCGTGAAGGCATCAAAAGCCATGGCTCTCACCGAGGGAAGGGCGTACTGCATCCCAGACGATATAAAGGGGATGGCGATCCCGGTTCTCTCCCATCGAGTCGTTGTCAACGGCCATTTCGACAGGTATAGTCAGCAGAACGACGATGGGGAAAGCATCATCGCTGACATCCTCGAGAGCGTTCCCGTTCCCCTATGAACCAGAAGAGGGGAGATATCGGATGGAGGATATGGGACGTGCGATACGGACAATCACCTACCCCAGATCGCCTATCCCCGATCACAGATCACAAATCCCGTATCTCACCTCCTTCGATGTTGGCTCCCCATATATCGAACCCATGATGACCAGATGATTGCGTTGTTTCGTAATCATCGTCGAGAAGGGGGGGCACGACCAGAAGAATAGGTCAGAACGGATGAGACTGTTCCGAAAGCCTTTTCAGCTATCCTACAAGGATCGAAACCTGAGGTTTACACCCGAGGGACTTCGATTCTTTCTCATTACCCTAGGGGTCGGCATCGCAGCGCTCAACACGGGGAACAATCTGCTCTACCTGATTTTAGCGATGATGCTGAACCTCATTGTTGTCTCGGGCATACTCTCAGAACAGTCGGTCAAGAAACTCTCCCTTTCGAGATCACTCCCCCAGAACATTTTTGCCGGTTCCCCATTCTGGGTCGAACTGAGGCTGACCAATTTGAAGAAACTCACGCCCTCATTTTCACTCGAGATTGAGGATATGGCCGAGGGGCATACGATAATGGGAAGTCGCTATATTCTCAAGATCCCCGCACGGCAAACCATTTCTGTGAGTTACTCTGCCCGAGTTGAGAAGAGAGGTCGTTACGCTTTCAGAGGATTTCGCCTCACCACTCGATACCCCTTTGGCCTTTTCATCAAAACCAGAGAGATTCGGGCAGACAGAGAGATTCTCGTCTATCCAAGAGTTCTGCCGGAGCAATTCCGGAAAATCAAAAGCCCCATCGACGACACCGGCAGATTTCCCATTCTGAAAAAGGCGGCTGAAGGGGACTTTCTGGGTCTTAGAGACTACCAATCCGGTGACGACTTCCGGTCGATTCACTGGAAGAGTTCGGCAAAGCTTTCGAATCTGATGGTCAAGGAGTTTGAAGCCCACCAGACTGACCAACTCAGCCTCGTCCTTGACCGATGCGTCCCTGGGGAGGCCATTCGAGATCGAGAGGGGGCCTTTGAAACTGCCGTGAGCATCGCGGCAACCCTGGTTCTCAGATTGGATCAAAGAGGCTTTCAGACCCGACTCCTTACCCAGGGCTGTTCGACCCCCTTCGGGTTGGGTCCCCCCCATGTCCTGAGCATCTTCCGGATCCTATCTCTGGTCGAACTCGGCAGCCTTCCGGAAGAGGGGGGTGGAGACCTTCCGAGTTTACCAGGCTCAAGACAGGGTGCCCTGTGGGTCATCTCCGCCCGTTTGGATTCAAACCGTGAAATTCCGGGATACTGCAGGGGTATCCGGGTACAGGATTTTCATCATGCCTTTCGTCAGGGTTCAGGGGTCACGGATCAGCAGAATCAAGAAGAACCGTCGATCGCTGACCCCTAAGGACTGAAGGTTAGGTCATCCGATTGATTGCCATGATTTTGAGGCTTCCATTCCTTTTTCGGCTCTCCTATCACCTCCTCGTCTTAGCCGGGTTACTCTCTCAGGCCTTGACGGGAGCCCTCAACGCCATGATTCTTGCTCTCGGATTTGGCGCACTGATCTTCTCCTTCTTCGGGGAGCGTCTGAGACTTCACCTCGTTCTGTCCAGGGGCATGGGAAACCTTGCCGCGGTGATCGCGCTGGTGTTCGCACTCCTGGACTATTTTCTCATTTCAGGAGACCTGATCATTGCTTCTGCCCACATGGTGATTCTCATTCAGGCCGTTAGGCTTTTCAGTCTCAATGGCAACAGGGATTATTATCAACTCTACGGTTTGAGCTTCTTCGGGTTGATTTCAGCCGCGGGGTTGACGTTCAGTCTATCCTTCATTGTCTTCTTCCTCTTCTATCTGCTGATGTTGACGTGGACCCTGATTCTCCATCATTTCAAAGAGGCGACCGAGCGGGCAGGTCTCGGTCCGACAGCCGGCTTGCATGCTTCAGGGGTCACCCTTGTTACCGCGCGGTTCTTCATGACCGTATCCCTCATCGCCCTGCTCTCTTTCTTCATAACCCTCGCCTTCTTCTATACAATCCCTCGGATCGGCTTCGGTTATCTTCGATCTCAGAACCGGCTCCGTCACCTCTCCGGGTTTTCTACAACCGTCGACCTCGGTGTTTTTGGCCCGGTCTTGCTCGATCCACAGATTGTGATGCGGGTTGAAGTCCCCCAAGGAAAGGCGTCCCAGAGGACCGCTCCTGTCCGTTGGCGGGGGATGGCCTTTGACTACTACGACGGCCGATCATGGAAGAGCGGAGCACCTTTTGACAGACTGATAAGATCCGAAGGCAGTGGGGTTTTTCGGATTCGAAAACGGCCCACCACGCGTCACGTCCTGGAGCAGGTCTTTTACGTTGAGCCCCTGGACATCGATGTGGCTTTTTCTGCTCCTGGTATTTTCTCCCTGTCGGGCAGATTTCACTACCTGAGGGCCAATAGGATGGGAATCATTAAACTCCCCTCATATGGTCGGCGGGGGGCCCGGTTGAAATACGGTGTTCAGTCAGAAATCGCCTCCACCGACCATGGACGCGAGATCCACCCCAGTGAACCTCCTGCAGAAGATGAGCAGGATTTTTCACTTCAGGTGCCTGAGGGATCGGAACAGATAAGGCTCCTGGCGGAGCGGGTAGCTGGGGATCTGGAGAGGGACTCTGAAAAGGTCGAGGCCATTGAGACGTTCCTGAAACAACAGTACACCTACAGTCTGGACGTGGAGAGAAACCCGGCCCACCGGCCTATCGATGACTTTCTTTTCTATCAGAAGAGAGGGTACTGTGAACATTTTGCCACGGCCATGACCCTGATGGTCCGATCCCTGGGCATCCCGGCTCGTCTGGTCTCCGGCTTTCTCGGGGGCGAGTGGAACGAATTCGGGGGGTATTATCTCGTGCGGCAGAAAAACGCCCACACGTGGGTGGAAGTCTATTTGCCCCAATGGGGCTGGGTGACCTTCGATCCAACTCCCCCAGGGGCGTCTCGAGAACCCACCCTCCCGATCATGGCTAGCCTTTTCAAGTTTATTGACGCCCTTCGATTGAAGTGGAATCGTTACGTCATCAACTATCAATTGAAGGACCAAATTGCGGTGGTTCGAACGGCCCACAGAAAAAGCATACACCTGAGACGGATTGGGCGACACATGGTGGAGGCCCTGAAGATCCATTGCCATCGCTGGTTCAGGAAGGTGCCGCCTTTGGGGAAGATACTGATCCTTTTTCTGTCTGTCCTCGGAGGGGGAGGGATCTTGTACCTGATCCTGAAGAAATGGCGAAAATGGTTCATTCCTGCTGGAGGGGTTAATCGACAACCGATTCGGGTGGCTTTTTATCGCGAGTTGATCAAGATCCTCGAAGGGAGGGGTTTTTCAAGAGAGGAGGGAGTCACGCCCCTGGAGTATGCCCGGCAGGTCATCCGATCGAACGGCCCCGCCTATGGGGGCGTCCTCTCGATAACCCAGCTCTACAATCGCCACCGTTTCGGGAGAGTCGAAATCTCCTCCAGTGAGATGGCTTATATCCGCTCAACCCTGAATGAGCTTAGGAATCTTCCCTGAACTCCAGCCCTTTCTCCCTTGACACACGCGTTCTTCCTCTCTATAATCCACCCCATTAGACGGGACGTCTTATTCCCTATCCCGCTTGTTACTCATCTTCTTCTCACGCAGCCCCTGAGGGCCCACCGTGGATTGGATCGATCAATTGGGTCAGGCAGTTCGCAGCAGAGTCTCTCAAAGGGAGATAGACATCACAATGAGGAGGACAAAATGGCTTGGGCAGGTTTGAGGAAAAGAGTACGAGATGGAGAATGTGTTTATGGGACGATGATCCGGCAGGGTCGAGATCCTGGAACGCCGGGCGTCTTTGCCGCTGCGGGGTATGACTTTGTATTTATCGATATGGAGCATGGGAACTACTCCATGGAGACCGCTGCGGATCTGATTCGGGGTGCCAAATCCGTAGGGATTGCTCCCCTCGTCAGAGTCCCTCGCTTGGAGGTTTTTTTCATCTCACGATGTTTGGATGCAGGTGCAGAAGGGATTATGGTACCCATGACATCAACGAGAGAGCAGGCAGAGGAGATCGTCCGCTACGCGAAATACACCCCATGGGGAGACCGAGGCTATGGATCCCAGATCGGGCATACGGACTACAAACCTGCAAAGGCCGCCGAGTTTATGAAGGAAGCGAACGAAAACACCCTCCTTATTGCCCAGATTGAGACGGAGAAAGCCGTCGACAACGTCGATGCGATTCTCGATGTCCAGGGGATCGATGTGGGGTTGATAGGACCGAATGATCTGTCTATTTCCATGGGTGTGCCAGACCAGATGGGCTCAGAAATTCTGGCCAAAGCCATGGACAAAGTGATTGAGTCTGCAAAGAAAAAAGGGAAAGCCTCCGGCATTCACATCGGAAATATCGATCTCATCAAGAACCTGCGGGCAAAGGGAATGACAGTCCTCGCATACTTTGCCGATATCAATTTTCTCTATCGTGGCTCCAGGGCGGCCCTCGAAGAACTAAAAGACTAGGACCCGTTTGTCTTCTCCTGTACGACAAAGCTAGCTAGTCGTCACTGAAAAATGTCCCTGGAGCGAACATTACGGAGTTTTTGGGGCTACCCGTCTTGGCGAAGGGAGTGTCCCCGAAGGGGCGAGATTCCGCTGTCTGAGGCCGCCAGGCCG
>CAYGBW010000060.1:0-16320 GCA_964348185.1 uncultured Thermodesulfobacteriota bacterium
AGACCTGGATGGCGATGGTATCATCGATCAGTATGGGGCCTATGTTAAAGTGAAGATGGGAGTAATCGAGCTGCTTGCCGGGCAAAGCGGTGCCATGATCCTGGACCAGCAGAACAGCAAGTGTCTGTTCAATAGCCCTGAGGGCCGGGCCGTGATTCAGCTACTCTATGATTTGATCGCGAAGTACAAGGTGGTTCCCCCTGCCGAAGTCCGGGCGGGCCAAGACGTGTTTGCCGCAGAAAAGGTCGCCATGGTCCTGCTCATGCGAGGTGATGTTACCGGCTTTCGGGAGAGTCTGGCTTTTGACTGGGATGTCGGGCCGGTCCCCAAGTGGCCGGGAAAGTTCCCCAGGGCCCTTATTGTAGGAGGTTTTAACCCGTGGGTGATCGCGAACCATACGAAATTGCCAGAGGAATCCTGGCGATTTCTCAAGTTTTTCACAGGAAAAGAGGCCGCGGAAAAGATGACGAAAACGGGGCGATTCGTTCCTGCAAGAAGATCTGTGGCCGAGAGTCCTGCTTTCTTAGATACAAGTCCGCCAGAGCATAATGTCTATTTTCTCGACTTGATCCGAACTCCTAACAAGGTTTTTGTTCCCCGTTTTGAGCGATACAGCCGGCTTGAGAAGGTTCTAGACGACAACTTTGGGTTTCTTGTTGAGGGGAAGATGACCGTGGAAGATTGCGTGGCGAGGATTGCTCGGGGTATGGATGAATTGATCGATGAAGCGCATACGGAGGGAGAAGAGGGAGAGTCCTAGGATGGCGGAAAGATGCACCCTATTTCAACATCCAGCGCTCTTTGGTGTGGCTTTTCCCAAACAGAACTGCGCCATCCTCTGGGATCGCACTCGTGGCGTTCACCTCTCTCATTGGACACCAAATGGGCGTATAGCTGTCGGGGTCGACCTGGGTGGGGGCATCACACCTCTCGGCGTTCGCCATGATGCCTTCGTCCACAGCTATCCCGAGCCTAGTGAGGTCAGATTGCGATTCCCAGGCTCTCATGATTGATCCGACCGAGGCAATGTCGCCTCAGACGATATGGATCTGAATGGCCTGAAAAGGGAAGCACCGGCCGGAGGCCCTGCCCGTCGGCCTCTGACTCCAGGCACGGGTTGATGAATACATCCTGAGACGTCGTGACCGCGGGTTTATCGCCGTAGATAAAGGACAGAAGCAATCCATCAACGGAAATCAGCTCCCTCTACGACAAGTTGGAATCGATTATCCTCTCGATGTTCTATAGCCGGCCGAGCGCCTATGCCGAGGTCATGCGCTCGGCAGTTGCCCTCAACGGCTCTTTTTTCAATGCACAACGTATGATGCTCCAATACCTCAAGAATGCCTATCTGGCCACAAGCAAAATCTGACCTCTCGACAGACGTGAGAGCATCCACTGCGCGAATAATCATGGGCAGATTTGGTTTTGGCTGGAAGTTGAATGAGCAAGCGAGTCATGGCGATTCGATTTGGATTCATAAACGTTGCAGGCCGATTTGATGAGCAATACATCCCCGCAGCTCTAGATCATGTGAAAAGCATCCTCTCCGAAGAAGAACCGCCCTGATGGAGTGGGCAGAATTTCTGGCAGTGCTCTTTCTGACGGTTGGACTCCATTGTATCAGGAGGTTTCATGGTTAAGGTCACGGTCATCCCAATGGCACTGTTGTGGATTTACTGGCTTGCAGGACCCATGTGTCTCCTTGCTCAGAACTTGTCCGATGAGGTTCGGGAATTCCTTCGGAATCGAATTGAAGCGGCAGGCCTTCCCGCGAAGATCACGGTTGGACAACAGCTCATCCATGCCTCGGTGGTACTCCCGCATTTCTATGAACGACGGGCATACCGGCCTGCGTGGAGTGACGATGATGGCCTGTTGCCGCAGGCGTATGATCTGATCAGATCGATCCAGCAGGCCGATCAGGAAGGACTCAGGCCAGGGGACTATCACCTGAACAGCATTGAACCCGCGGTGAAGGAGATCGGTCAGAACCAAAGCAACAGGGGGACTCTCGACCCGAGAAGACTGGTGGATCTCGACCTTTTGTTAACTGATGCGTTCTTGATCTACGGCGCTCACTTACTAGCTGGAAAGGTCAACCCGGAAACATTTGACAGGGAGTGGCATGCAAACCGCCGAGAGTCTGATATCGCCGGAGTCCTTTCAACTGCTCTCGACTCAAATCAGATTAGAAGAAGCCTGAAAAGCCTCCTTCCCCCACAATCGGGCTATGCAAAATTGGCGAGGGCGTTGGCACAATACCGGAGAATTACCGCAGAGGGAGGATGGTCCCCGGTCCCCGACGGACCCAAGCTCCAAAAGGGGGACAACGGTGAGCGTGTCCTTGCTCTCCGTCAGCGGATCATCATCTCTGGGGATCTTCCCCATGAAACACATGGCGATGGAAGCCTCTTCGATGAAGGCCTGGAGCAAGCCGTGCGTAGGTTCCAGGGGAGGCATGGGCTTGATGTTGACGGGGCGGTTGGTCCAGACACTCTGGCCGCGCTGAATGTGCCAGTAGAAGATCGGATTCGCCAGATCGAACTGAACATGGAACGGTGGCGTTGGCTCCCACAGGATCTCGGGAAACGCCATATTCTCGTCAATATCGCAAACTTTGAGTTGGAGGTTTTTGAAGAGGACCAGAGGGTGATGGTGATCCGCGTCGTGGTGGGAAAGGGCTATCGGCGGACTCCCGTCTTCAGCGATAAAATGACCTATGTGGTCATGTGCCCTTACTGGCATATACCGCAAAACATCGCTGTTCAGGACAAATTGCCACTGATCCAGAAAAATCCCAACTACTTAGTCCAACAACGCATGAAGGTATTCGAAGGCTGGGGCTCTGACGCAAGGGAAGTCGACCCGAAGACCATCGACTGGTCCAGAGTGACCGAAAAGAACTTCACATTCAGGCTTCGCCAGGATCCAGGGCCATGGAATGCTCTCGGCAGGGTGAAGTTCATGTTCCCGAACAAGTTCAACGTATACCTCCACGATACACCGTCCCAGGAGCTCTTTTCCAAGACGACCCGGGCCTTTAGCTCGGGCTGCATCCGTCTCGAAAGGCCCATTGACCTCGCAGAATACGTCCTCCGAGGGAATCTGAACTGGGGTCGCGAAAGAATACTTGCTGCAATCGGCAAAAACGTCGAACAGACTGTGCCATTACCCGAACCCATACCCGTCCACGTCCTTTACTGGACAGCATGGGTGGGTGAAGACAGGGCTGTTCACTTCCGCAGTGATATCTACGGGCGGGACAACCTGCTGGATAAAGCACTCAGCGAGGAGCCACCTCGCTCTGAATAATCTCGAAAGGCGAGCTGTTCGAGTATAGAACTCATTGTGGGATCCCCCATTTTTCAAAAGCGATCTCGCCACCTCGGGGTCAGGACCTTTCTTCCGGTTACGAGATGTTTCGAAGCCTTTCCAAAAGGTCCACATCGATTTCCGATTTGGGAATTCAGCTCCCCTGGGTTTCATCTTTCAGGCGACCCCTTCTAATTCTCCTTGAGATGACGACCTCGCCTATTGACTTGGTTTCCGGATCTGCTAATATCGCTCTGTGTGGTTCCCATGAATAGCCTGAGAAGGGCAATCCTGCCCTCTGGAAGCTCGGGTGGAGTTCCACAGGGCCATGTCGCTCTCCCCGGAGGACGGTCAGCATGAGATTTGCAGTGAAAGATACCCTGACAGAGGATGAAACCGGGTCCGGTCTCAGAGCCATCATCAGAGACGGCATGGCTAGCACCGCAATGGCCACACTGACTGGGGGGCCATTTCTCGTTGCCTTTGCCCTGAAGCTTGGAGCCTCCAACCTGATCATTGGACTTCTGGCTGCAATCCCTCCTCTGGCCCAGCTGATCCAGATCCCATCGGTCCTTTTGGTTGAGAGGATTCGAAATAGAAGGGCAATCAGCTTTGCCGCGTCCACGGTGAGCCGATGTTTCTGGTTATGGGTTGTTTTGATCCCTTTCCTGTTCACCGTTGAAGCTGGGTTGACCATCCTCCTCATCGGAATGATCGTGTATTCGGCTCTCTCCGCGGTGTCGAGCTGCAGTTGGAATTCCTGGATGCGCGATGTCGTACCCCAGGACCGGTTGGGTTCCTTCTTTTCGAAGCGGATGCGCCTATCAACGGGACTGGGAATCGCCCTGAGTCTTGCTGCTGCCCTCTGGATTGATTATTGGAAGAAAGGCTTTCCGCACTTTGAGCTGTACGGCTATTCAGCCCTGTTTGCAGCGGGGTTTCTCGCAGGGATGATTGGCGCTTATTTCCTGTCGACCATCCCAGAACCCCGAATGACAGCCCGAGAGGAAGAGTCGAATTTCTTCGAACTTCTCTCAAGACCCTTCAGAGACACAAATTTCCGGGAGCTCATCATGTTTTTGGGATCCTGGAATTTTGCCGTGAATCTGGCAGCGCCCTTCTTTACGGTGTATATGTTGAAGAGACTGCAATTAGACATGTCCTTTGTCATTGCCTTTACAATTGTCAGTCAAGTCATGAATTTCTCGTTTTTGCGCATCTGGGGGACCTTTTCAGACCGGTTTAGCAACAAGTCGGTCCTTGGGGTCAGCGGTCCACTGTTCATGGGGTGTATCATCGCTTTCACTTTCACTGCCATGCCCGAAAAGCATATCCTGACAATCCCCCTACTGGTCCTGATCCACATTTTCATGGGGATCTCCATGGCAGGGGTCACCCTGGCCTCGGGAAACCTGGGACTGAAGCTGGCTCCCAAGGGTCAGGCGACCGCCTATCTGGCCTCGAGTAATCTGGTCAACTCCCTTGCAGCAGGCATCGCACCCGTGTTAGGGGGGAGATTTGCCGATTTTTTTTCAGACCGTCAACTGTCGATGATGCTAAAATGGGCAAGTCCAGGCAAAGAGTTGACTTTTCAAACCTTCCACTTCCAGCACTGGGATTTCTTCTTTCTTTTTGCATTTCTGATTGGTTTCTATTCGATCCACCGGTTAACGCGAGTCAAAGAGGTGGGTGAGGTGGAGGAGGAAATCGTCGTTCAAGAATTCATCTCCCAGGTCAGAAGGAACATGAGGAATCTCTCCACCGTGGGCGGACTCCGTCAAATGGTGAGTTTTCCCCTTTCCGTCGCTTATTTTCCCCTTTCCGTCGTTAAGAGCCTAAAATACGGGCTGAACCGGAACAGGTCGGAGACGGGCTAGGTTCTGCTCCTTTCGAAGTGACCCAAGGCTCGGACAGACCGAGTTGAGCCCAAGGAGGTCCAGTTGAGCATCGTTCTTTTGATCGTATTTGTCTGCGTTTCTTACCTGATCGTCAGAATCGGGGCAATCGCCTTGGAGATGACGGGCATGGAAACATCGAGGGCCAGGTTTCAGGCCCTTTCCGCTTTCTCTGGTACAGGCTTCACGACCAAGGAGGCAGAACTTGTCGTCAACCACCCCCGAAGGAGAAAGATCGTCACGTATCTGATGATCCTGGGAAACGCCGGAATTGTTTCGGTCATTGCCACCTTTGTCGTCTCCCTCAGGCAGTCGGGCCTGAGGCCTTCCCTCAACCTGGCGATCATCGCAGCATCCGTGTATATTCTGTACCGGATTGCGTCCCATCAGAAGCTTGCGAAAAAACTGACCCAGAAGATTCGCGAGACGTTACGGGAGAAGCTACATTTTGAAAAGGTTCAGGTACAGGAGCTTCTGCAGCAATCCGAGGGTTATGGCGTCGCTTCAGTCCTCGTGGGGAGGGACTCGAAGATTGCAGGGCTGACACTGGCAAAGTCGGGTTTCAGTGAGAGAGATTTGATGGTTCTCTCCATCGAGAGAGACACGGGGGTAATCTCTGTCCCCAAGGCTCAGAACAAGATTCAAGCCGGCGACCGACTCATCTGCTACGGAAAGCTGGAGAATTTGAAAGGAATCGTGTAGACTACGATTTGTTTGGGAATCCCTCAGCATCCACCAGGGGACAAGGGGGATGGCGTGGGTCAATTTCATTTCAGGAGGTGTAGAAATGAGCGACGAGAAAAAGACGGTCAAAGGAGGCTTCCGGGCAAACCTTGCTTTGATCCTCTCGATCATCGCGCTGATTTTGGCCATTGTTGCCTTTAGTCGGACGGGTGGTCAAGGGGATCTTAGTGCTCAGATCAAAGATCTTCAGGCTAGAATGAAGACGATAAGAACGGAAACCACCGAAAAGGTAAACAAGGTTCGTGAAGAAACGGCAAAGGCCCTGGAAAAAATCGGGGAGGTCATCAAGAAAGAAAAGCCTTCCGAGGAGTGAAGATAGGCAGGCAAATGGAAAGGAGGTTCTCATGGCTAGGACCATTATCTTCGGCATTCTTGTTGCCATTGTTGTCGTTTTCGTTGTTCAGAACATCGAGGTTGTGGAGGTACGGCTCCTGACCTGGAAGGTTTCCATGTCCAGGGCTCTTATGTTGCTGGGTACCCTGGTCATTGGCATTGTTGCAGGATGGCTTCTGCGAAGGCCCGCAGCACAGGCAGAAGTGGCCAAGGTTGCAGGTCGAGCGACCCTTGCCATCATTGTATCGATCGTTGTCCTCGTGCTGGCCATCGTCGCCTTCACCCGCACCCTCGAGCGGACGGACCTCGACAGCCGGCTTGGAGAGCTTCAAAAGAGAGTGGAAACCCTGAAGCAGGAGACCTTGGAAAAGGTCGACAGGGTTCGGGAGGAGACGTCTAGAGCTCTAGAAAATCTCGGCCAAGCGATCGAGAAGAAGGAAGGCGAGCAATAAGCGGGCATATTTCTCCCTTCAACGTCCCGGAGCGACCCGGTCGGGATTCACAGCCGGGGTACCCTCCCCCTTTCCGGCTTCCAAAGGCCTGGCCTCCCGTTTCGGTGTACCCCGACGGGGACCCCGTCTTCTCCCACAGGTTACGCTCAGGGACCATGCCGTTCTCTAGAAGGTCAGCAAACTCCACAGCGATGTTGCCTTGAATTCTCCGCGCATTTCTTTTATATATTCAACTTCGTCGGCTGCAAGCGAAGAAACATCGCCCCACTCGGGGGTACCCAAAGAGGAAAAAAGGGACTGATCGACCGAATGCGAGTTCACCTTGAAAAGGCACGACTGGAGGAATTCGGAACCGAGGCACTCCTGCTCTATCACTTCGAAGGGGAAAGGGCCCTGCTCGATAAGACCGAGAGAATGGACCAGGCGACTCAGGGGCTGATCAAGGCGGTCCTCAAGGAGGGTGACTTCAAGGGAGAGCTCTACCAAACATCCCTGATATATCCTCGCAGAGAGGGCGGAGCAAAAAGAATCCTGTTAGTGGGCCTCGGAAAGAAAAGGAAATTTGATCTGGATCGTTGGCGAGGATCGACGGCCAAGGGAGCTCAGGTGCTGAGGGATCTGGGGGTCAAGAGCTTTGCCACTCCTCTGGTCGAAGGAGTCTCGAACAGGATGTCCCTTGACGTCCTTGCCCAAGCCCTGGTAGAAGGGGTGCGTCTCGGCCTCTATGATTTCAAAGAGTTAAGAACAAAGAACGGTAAGAGACCTCGAGAGGTCGAGGAAATGATCATCCTCGAGGAAGAGCCGTCCAGAGCGACCGCGGTTCAGAGGGGAGCCCGCGTAGGGGATACCCTGGCCGAGGGTGTCTGTCTCGCCCGTGATCTGGTATCTCGTCCCGGAAATCTCAGCACGCCGTCCATGATGGCCAAGACGGCCCAAACCATCGCTCAGCAGTGTGGTCTTTCTCTCCATGTTTTAGAGGAAGAAGACGCCCAAAGGGAGGGGATGGGAGCCTTTCTGGCCGTAGCCCAGGGGAGCGCCGAACCTGCTAAATTCATCGTTCTCGAGTATCAGGGCGGGGAGAATCCGTCGGCAACCATCGCACTCCTGGGCAAAGGCATCACCTTTGACAGCGGAGGAATTTCCATCAAATCCTCGGACAAAATGGAAAGGATGAAAACCGATATGGGAGGGGGCGCGGCCATTCTCGCCACCATGCAGGTGGCTGCAAATCTGGGCCTCCCCCTTCATCTCGTAGGGATCATTCCCTGCACAGAGAATCTCCCCGGTGGGAGGGCGTTCAAGCCTGGCGATGTGATCACTTCCCTTTCAGGGCAGACCATTGAGATTGTCAGCACCGATGCAGAGGGAAGGCTTCTTCTTGCTGACGGGCTCACCTATGCCCGTCGGTTCAAGCCCGATGCCATGATCGATCTGGCCACCCTTACGGGATCATGCATTGTCGCCTTGGGTGACCGGGTTGCCGGGATGATGGGAAACAATGACCGCCTCAAGGCGGCCGTCAAAAGGGCGGCCGAAATCACGGGAGAGAGGGTTTGGGAGCTTCCCCTCTGGGACGAGTACCAGGAACAGATCAAAAGCGATATAGCGGATATGAAAAACGTGGGAGGACGTTCTGCAGGAACCATCACCGGTGCGACGTTATTGAGCCGGTTTGTCAATAAAACCCCCTGGGTCCACCTGGATATCGCCGGGCCGGTCTGGACCGAAAAGAACCTCCCCTATATCCCCAAGGGGGCCACCGGGGTGGGAGTCCGCCTTCTGGTCCAGTTTCTCAGGGATTGGACAAAATGAGGGTGCTCCCTCCTATCCCTTCGCCTTCACAAAGCGCATCCTCAAATCATAGAGGATTGACTCGATCAGGGACTCCTCATCAGACGTAAGATTCCCTTTCGTCTTTTCCTGGAGCATCCCCAGGATGTCGATGGTCTGCTTGGCCGCCGAGAAATCTTTGTTCGATTCCTTGGTGATGGGGTCGGGGATTTCTCCCAACTGGATGAGTACCGACGTGCTGAGAGAAAAGACAAAATTTGAAAAGTTGATTTCGGGAAGAGGGGTCCCCTGTCGACTCTCTGATGGCCTCTTCCCTTGCTCCTGGGTTTTTTGAGTCTCCCTGGGCTCTTCCTGCCCTTTCTGTTCTTGCCCTTCTTTGGGCTCTTCTGCTTCCCCACCGGCAAAATGCCGCCTGTCCCTCACAGAAAATCCCTTTTCTTTCTCTTCATCTGCCATCTTTCCCTCCCTGACATTGAAATCAGCCCTGATTTCCCCAGACATCCACAGTGACGTAGTTCGCCCACGGTCCCCTTTGGATCTGAAAGAGAATGTTTCTTCTCATCTCGATCAGTCTCATCGCCTTCTTGTACTCCTCGAGGTTCGAAATGGTGCGATCCCCTATCTGGCGAATCACATCCCCCGGTTGAACACCGATTCTCCCCAGGATTCTTCTCCCGTCAATCTCAGTCACAACAACGCCCGAGCGTGTGTAGAGATCGTATTTCTGGATCATTCGATCGTCGATTTCGGCGACCTCGATACCCAGAACCGATCGGGCCAGTCGAAGTCCATACGCCGGGGGAAAGTGCCCACCTCGAACGCTCAAGGGGATCCTTTTGCCGTCCCGGAAGATCGTGAAATCAATCTCGTCCCCCGCTGTGAATTGTCGAATCGCCTGATGGTAATCGTCAAGGGAAAGGATCTCGATTCGCCCCACCCGCTCAACGATGTCTCCCCGCTTCAACCCCGCCTTTTCCCCAGGGGTGTCCGGAGAGACTTGAGTCACAACGACGCCGCCCTTCCCCGTATAACCAAAATGCTGGGCGAGAGCCCGGCTGGTCTCCTGAATCCGGACACCAATCCAGGCCGGTTGGACCTCTCCGTAGGCGATCAGATCGTCTACGATTCGTTTCACCCGATCAACCGGGATCGCAAACCCGATTCCCTGAGCCTCACGGTATAAGGCCGTATTGACCCCAATTAACTCACCCCGGATGTTGAGAAGGGGGCCACCGCTGTTTCCAGGATTGATTGAGGTATCGGTCTGGATAAAGTCGCGATAGATTCTGTCCCCTGACCGGATCGAGCGGTGAAGGGAGCTGATCACCCCTGCGGTCACGGTGTGGGAGAGGCCAAATGGGTTGCCAATGGCAATGACGGTCTCCCCGATCATCAGATCATCCGACGTTCCCATTTCGATGGTGGGGAAAGGTCCCTCGCCCACAATTCTGATCACCGCCAGATCCGATTCCGGGTCGGAACCGATGAGCTTTCCCTCAAACTCC
Source organism: uncultured Thermodesulfobacteriota bacterium (assembly GCA_964348185.1). Lineage (GTDB taxonomy): Bacteria > Desulfobacterota > BSN033 > WVXP01 > WVXP01 > CAYGBW01. The sequence goes on from CAYGBW010000060.1 coordinate 10,036, forward strand.
CTTCCATCGAGGAGGGTAACCTTTATCTTCGCTGCCCGAAGAATCACGTGTTCGTTGGTCAGAATCGTCCCGTCCGACTCGATAATCACGCCTGAACCGAGACTCGATTGGGACCTGGAGGGAGACTCAAAGAAATCTCTGAAGAAGTCATCAAAAAAAGGACTGCCCCGGAACCGATAGAAGGGGTTCACCCCCCGCTCTGGAATTACCTCGGTGCTGATATTCACAACCGCCGGACTCGAGGCCTCAGCCACACGCACCACAACGCTCCGCCTGGAGATCTCTTCTCCCCGGACGGGTGCGGAGCTCCAGAGGGGAGACCCCAGAGAAACAGAAAAAAGCCAAATCAAAGGCCGGATACCGTATCGCCGTCCAGACATCATCGAATCCTTGAGGGTAGAACTTCCCGATGTCGTGTGCCTAGCAGACAACGTAATAATAGTATCATCTCTCCCGCAACCAGGCAATGGCGAAGCCCCATCAGAGAAACGATTCCTCACGATCCCCGGATCCTTCCACAAAATTGCTCCCGGAGGCGACCAAAACAGGATAATGGACCCGGCAAAAACGTTGACAAATATCCAAAGGATAGCATAGACTGCGTCTGAGAGTGGCAACATAGCCTTGAGTCCAAATAGGATTATGCCTGGTCCTGCTACTCAAATGGAGAGATAGTGAAGCTCCCCGCGCGAAGGCGAGTGAAGACTGATCCCAAAACCTTTGATCCAAACACAGAACTTGCGCATTTTTGACCAATATTCCATTATTCCAACATTCCACTATTCCATGAAGTAAGAGGAGGCTTCAAGCAATGGCAAGAATCGTCAAATGTGGGTTGATCCAGGCAAGTACCCCCCTGTCGGGTACGGAAGACACAGAGAAGATCAAAAGGGTCATGACTGAAAAGCACGTGCAAATGATCGAGGAGGCGGGCAGCAAAGGGGTTCAAATCCTCTGCCTCCAGGAGATTTTCTACGGGCCGTATTTTCCGGCGGAGCAGAACCGAAAATGGTATGCCCTGGTGGAAAGAGTTCCCGAGGGTCCCACAGTTACCCTGACCCGGAGCCTTGCCAAGAAACACAACATGGTCATGGTCGTTCCCCTCTATGAGGAGGAGATGACCGGGGTGTATTACAACACGGCCGCCGTGATCGATGCGACCGGAGAATACCTCGGCAAATATCGAAAAAGCCACATCCCCCACGTGGATCCTGGATTCTGGGAGAAATTCTATTTCAAGCCGGGGAACCTGGGATATCCGGTTTTTGAAACGGTTTACGCAACCATTGGTGTCTATATCTGCTACGACCGCCATTTCCCGGAAGGGGCGAGGCTTCTGGGCCTTAATGGCGCCGAAATCGTATTCAACCCTTCGGCCACGGTCGCAGGGCTTTCGGAGTACCTCTGGAAGCTTGAGCAGCCCGCCCATGCGGTGGCCAATGGCTACTTTATCGGTGCCATCAACCGGGTGGGACATGAGCAGCCCTGGGATATTGGAGAGTTTTACGGGACCAGCTACTTCTGTGACCCTCGAGGCCAGATCATCGCCGAGGCGAGCCGGGACAAGGATGAACTCGTTGTAGCAGACCTCGATCTCGACATGATCGAAGAGGTGAGAAAGGTCTGGCAGTTTTTCAGGGATCGTAGACCTGAAACCTATAATGACATGTGCAAACTGCTACCCTAAGGGAGACGGACAATCCCCTATTTGGCGGGTGCCTCTATCCCCCCTGTCCGGGCAATTCCGAGACGTTAACCCATTGTTCCACCACCGGGGTATTCCCATTGGGGTGTGGCGTCTGGGTTCAGTTCTCCTGAGCTCAGGTGTCCGAGAAGGATTCTGGGAGAAGAAACATCCTGACAGAAGTGGTCAACAGAAAAAGGAGGAGACAGAATGACCAAGGGAGAGGAGAAGCGCGTCGAGTTAGCAAGACACACCTATGGAACGTGGAGGCGACAGGCTCTGTGGAAAAAACCTATGGAAATCAAAGATGCTGAAGGGGTCTATATGTTTGATAAAGACGGGAAAAGGTATCTTGATTTCTCATCCCAACTGATGTGTTCCAATCTCGGCCATAAGAATCGAGCCATCATTGAAGCGATAATCAAACAGGCGGAAAAGCTTCCTTACGTTGCTCCGAGTTTTGCGACTGAAGCGGGAGAGAATGCAGTCGAAGCCTTACTCACCGTGATGCCGGAGCGTTTGACAAAGTACTTCTTTTCCACAAGTGGGACAGAGGCGAATGAAGCAGCCCTGAAGATGCTCAGAACCTATAAGGCGCCAAACTACAAGGTCATTTCCCGTTATCGCTCCTATCACGGAGCCACCTCAGCGGGCATTTCTTTCACGGGGGACACAAGACGGTGGAATGCAGAGCGGGCCAGATGTACCGTGGAGGGAATTCGTTTTGCTCCCGATGTTTACTGTTACCGGTGTCCATTTGGACTCGAATATCCGGAATGCAACGTTCAGTGTGCGCGGTATTGGGACTACCTGATCAAGGAAGAGGGGAATGTGGCCGCCATCCTCGTGGAGCCCGTCGTTGGGACGAATGGTCGAATTGTTCCACCACCAGAGTATTTCCCTCTATTAAGGGAGATTTGTGACCAAAACGAGGTTCTATTTGTTGCCGATGAAGTCATGTCTGGGTGGTTTCGGACGGGAAAACTGTTTGCTATACAGAATTGGGATGTTGTTCCCGATATACTAACAACCGCGAAGGGCTGCACTGGGGCATACACACCCGCTGGAATCACAGCAACATCGAAGGAGATCGCGGATTTCTTTGAGGAAGAAACGATGTCCCATGGCCACACCTATGCATTCCATCCCCTTGTGTTATCCGCTATCCCCGCTGCAATTGCCGAATACAAAAAACTCATGGCAACAGATCTACCTCAGAGAGCGAGTCGGTATTTACAAAAAAAACTGTATGAATTGGCTGACAATCATGAGTGTATTGGAGATGTGAGAGGGATAGGTCATTTCTGGGCACTTGAGTTGGTGAAGAATCGAGAGACCAAGGAACCCTTCAATGTCAAGGCCGATAAGTTCACGGGTAAAGACCTGATGACAGAGAGAGTCAGCCGAGATGCCTTGGAGAATGGACTGTTTTTCAATCCCTGGTACGATACCCTTGTGATTGTCCCTCCCCTGATCATCACCGAAGAGCAAATCGATGAAGGGATCACGATCCTCGACAAGTCACTGAGAATTGCGGATGAGGAAGTGGTGAGCACAGGCCTTGCAGCCTCAAGGAGCAGTGAGTTCATCTCAAAGAACTAGGGGAGATCCCATTGGTGGACGGATCTTCAGGAACAGATCGGATATTTGAAGAAGACGAAAAAGGCTACACCCCTCAGGAAGCCGTGGCCGAAGCCTTTCGATGCATCAAGTGTCAAGACGCGCCCTGCAACAAGGGATGTTCTGCAGGCATCGATGTGGCCAAATTCATCCGGCAAATTGCAAACAAAAGCTTCGGTGGGGCCATTCGGGTAATCCGGGAGGACAACATCCTTCCGGGCACCTGTGCCCGCATCTGCCCCCAGAGAGAACTCTGTGAGGGCAAGTGCAGCAGCACCGAACTCGCCCAGGCAATCCGCATCGGGAGGCTCCAGCGGTTTGTGGCGGATTATGAAAGAGAAAAGGGGGCAAGACTCCTGGGGAAACGGGAACCCACCGGTCTGTCCGTCGCCGTGGTCGGCGGGGGCCCTGCCGGACTGTCAGCAGCGGCCACCCTCGCCAGACTGGGGCATGAAGTCGATCTATTCGAGGCCAATCCCCTTCCCGGCGGACTCCTCACCTATGCGATCCCTCCCTATCGCCTCCCCTACGGGGTGGTCAAAGACGAAATCGACTATGTGGAGGCTCTGGGAGTTCACCTCCACTGCCGGTCTCTCATCAGGGACATCCCTGCCCTTCTCGAAAAAAATGAGGCGGTCTTTGTCGGCCTCGGCGCAAGCAGGCCTCACCGCCTGGGGATTGAAGGGGAGGATCTCGATGGGGTGATCCAGGGGCTCGATCTCTTGAGAGAAATCAAGCTCGCCCAGATCGAGGGTCGGGCGATCCGACATCAGGTGGGGAGACGGGTCGAGCTTATGGGTGGGGGGAACACGGCAGTCGATGCTGCGGTCAGCGCCAGAAGGCTTGGCGCTCAAGAGGTCACCATTCGATACCGACGGACCGAGCAAGAAATGCCCGCCTGGAAGGATGAAATGGAATCTGCTCGGAAAGAAGGGGTGAGGGTTGAGTTTCTATGCACGCCAAAACGGTTTCTCGGGGAGGGGGGAAGGCTCCAGGGGATTGAATACGTCCAGATGAAACTCGGAGAGCGGGATCGTTCTGGCAGACCTCGGCCCATACCGATCGAAGGCTCTGAGTTTTCTGTGGAGACCGATACCGCGATCATCGCCGTGGGTCAGAGCAGCCCGCCAGGTGTTCTCGAGGGGGCGGACAAGACCCCTGAGGAAAGGATCCGGGTGGATGAAGAGACCATGGCGACCTCCCTCGAAGGCATATACGCTGGAGGGGATTTCGTCAATGGAGGAGACACCGCGGTGCGGGCCGTGGGAGACGGGAAAAGGGCCGCTTTTGCCATGGATCAGTACATTAGAAGAAAAAGAAGTCAGAATTCAGGAGTCAGGAGTCAGAACGGATCGTAACAGACCGAAGGAACAAACTCAGGAGGGTTCTGCCAAACGATTGAGTTTTGAAAAATCGTTCCTTGCCCTTTATTCTGTCTCCTGACTTCTGGCTTCTGCCTCCTAAGATGACCTTGGTCAACAGTTTGGTCAGACGGCCAGATGCCCCTGAGCGGATCACTTACGAGAAAAGAGATAGGAGGACAATCATGAAGATCTCCAAGGAAGCTGACCTGAGCGTTGACTTTTGTGGGGTGAGGTTCCAGAACCCCTTTGTTCTCTCCTCGGCCCCACCGACCACGACGGGTGAGATGATCGCCCGGGCTTTTGATGCGGGATGGGCCGGAGCCATCACCAAGACTCTCATCCGCGAGGAGATTGTCAACGTGAGACCTCGCTTTGCGTCTCTTGCATACCCCGGCCCTCCGGAAGAACCCAAAAAAATCTACGCCTTCGAGAACATCGAACTCGTCACGGATAGGCCTTTCAGCGTATGGCTCGAGGAGATCGAGGCCGTTCGAAAGTCTCACCCCGGCCATGTCATCATTGCCAGTCTCATGGATGACGCCGCCCACCCGGAGGGATGGAAGGAGATGGCCAAGAAGGTGGAGGATGCCGGGGCCCATATGATTGAACTCAACATGTCCTGCCCCCACGGCATGCCAGAACACGGCATGGGTTCGGCGATCGGCCAGGACGCCGAGCTTGCGGGAAAAGTGACCAAGTGGGTGGCTGAGACTGTCAAGATCCCTGTCATGGCCAAGATGACCCCCAACGTGACCGACATCTCCCAGCCAGCCAGAGCCTGTGTGGAAAATGGGGCTGCGGCGATTTCAGCCATCAACACGGTGGGCGCCATCATTGGGGTGGACCTGGAGACGCTCCTGCCCAAACCGGCAGTTGGCGGATACTCGGCCCACGGTGGCCTTTCTGGGCGGGCGGTCAAACCCATCGCCCTGAAGGCCATCGCCACCCTTGGACAAGCTGTCGATGTCCCGATCTCTGGGATTGGCGGGATTGCCACCTGGGAGGATGCAGCGGAGTTTCTCCTTATGGGCGCCTCAACCGTGCAACTCTGCACCGAGGTCATGGTCCGGGGGTACGGCGTCATCGAGGATCTGAAGGAGGGCCTCGGAACCTACATGGAGGAACACGACTTTGCCTCCATAAAGGACATGGTCGGCGTGGCTCAGAAGAAAATGAAGGCCCTCTCCGACCTGAGCAAAGCGTACAAAGTGGTCTCCAGTGTGGACGAGCGGACGTGCGTCAAGTGTGATATCTGCTATATCTCTTGCAGAGACGCGGGCTATCAGGCCATCAGTCTGAGAGAAGACCGGATTCCCATGATCGACGAGGAGAAGTGCACGGGCTGCTCCCTCTGCTATCAGATCTGCCCCGTGTGGGACTGTGTTGCCATGAAAGAGGTGAGTGGCGGGTAATCGAGTCGGATAAGGGTCCCAATGCTCACAGGTTGCTGCCCAGGTTAGACAATTACCCCTAGGAAGATGGGACAATTGATCCCACAACCTTGATCTAAACACAGAAATTGTGCGTGTTTGACCATTATTCCATTATTCCAACATTCCACTACTCCATGAAGGTTGCCGAAAGAGGGTGATAATAAAAGCATCCTGAATTCCGCAA
>CAYGBW010000061.1:0-4418 GCA_964348185.1 uncultured Thermodesulfobacteriota bacterium
GACCCTGGGCTTCTCCTCGATCTCCCGATAATCCAGGGCGCCAAGATCAAAAAAGAACCGCTCCCCCTTCTCGCTCCGATAAAAGGTTTCGAGCCCCTTACCCAGGAGGGACTGAACCAGGGGTGGGATGGCCTCCCCCTCTTTTTCCATGCGTTTTACTGATTCTCTGACACCGATGGCGTCCCACGTTTCAAAGGGGCCCAGTTCCCAGTTGAGTCCCCACTTCATGGCATGGTCGACATGGATAATCTCGTCAGAGATTTCGGGGATCTTGGCGGCGCAGTAAAGAAGGGTTTTCTTCAACACGTTCCAGGCAAACTCGCCGGCCCGATCCCTGGCGGATACGAGGGTTTTGATCCGTTCTCTCACATCGTCGATGTTCTTTGCCATGTCGAGCGAAGGGATGCTGACCTTCTGTCGGGGTCGGTACTGCAGGGTGTTGTAATCGAGAACGAGAATCTCTTCCTCCCCGTCAGAGCTGACCTTCTTGTAGAATCCTTGACCCGTCTTGAGCCCGAGCCAGTTGTGGTCCACCATCTTCTTGATGAAGTCGGGCAGTTCCAAGACGCGTCTCTCATCCTTGTCGGGGATAGATTCCTGGAGATTGCGGCCCACGTGGAGAATCACATCGAGCCCCACCATGTCACCTGTTCTGAAGGAGGCGGTCTTGGGCCGTCCCATGGCCTGACCCGTGATGCGGTCCACCTCGTCAATCCCATAGCCCTCTTCCATCATGGTCCGCATGGTGACAGCCATCCCATAGGCAACGATTCGATTTGCAATGAAGTTGGGCGTGTCTTTCGCAAAAACGACGCCCTTTCCCAGCACGTTTTCTCCGAAGTTCACCATGGTCTCGACCACATCGGGGCGGGTTGCCTGAAGGGCAATGATTTCCAGGAGTCTCATGTATCTCGGGGGATTGAAGAAGTGGGTCCCCAGGAAATGCTCCTTGAATTCGGAAGGCATGTCCTGGGAAATGGCGGCCACGGAAATCCCAGACGTGTTTGTGCTGACGATGGTTTGGGGGGACCGGTAGGGTGCCAGTTTCTGAAAGAAATCCCTTTTGGCGGCCAGATCCTCGATAATGACTTCGATGACCCAATCCGCCTCCCGGATCCATTCCATGTGGTCCTCAAAATTGCCGATCGTGATCAGCTCTGCATCAGTGTTGCTGTAAAAGGCGGCGGGTTTGGATTTCAGGGCCCGTTCCCTCCCCAGGGTGGCGAATCGATCCCGAATCTCTCGGCTTTCAAGGGTGAGGCCCTTGGCCTTCTCCTCTTCTGTGAGCGCTGTTGGCACAATGTCCATGAGATAGCAGGGGATTCCCACGTTCGCCAGATGAGCGGCAATGGTGCTCCCCATGACCCCGGCGCCCATGACGGCGACCTTCTCGATCTTGTGCTCCATGCTCTTCCTCCATACGGAATCGAGGATCATTAGGCCACGCTGAGCCTGGGATTCTCCTTGAGGATTGCAGCCGCGACCGTAATATCCTCTTTTACCGATTGAGCCGAGCGCTCAATCCTGTCCCGAATATCCTCTACCGGCACCTCATGGATCTTTTCGACCCCGAAGGAGCCGATCGTGGCCGGAACGCCAAAGCCCATGGAATCCAAAGGGTCGCCCTCTCTTAGGAGATCGTATTCTCGTTCAATGATGGCGACAACGGGCTGGATTTCCGGTTCTCCGGTGATGATACAGCGGAGCATCTCACCGGCTGCTTTAGCCGGTCCTGCAGATGCGCTTTGGCCCGTCTCGTTGATAAAGTGGGTTCCCCCCTTCTTGGCATGCTCGATGACATCCTCGATCTTTTCCGGATCGATCCCCTCTGCCTGGATGAGGATATCCAAGGGGATCCCCCCGGCGGAGAGATATCGGGGGCTCACCACCATCGAGTCACCGTGGTCTCCGAAAACGATCCCCCGCATGTCATTGCCCGAGAGACCCAGTTCCTGAGCGATAGCGTGGCTGATCCTTCGTGAATCGAGGTTGCCAGCCTGGCCCATTACCTTCTCCTTGGGGAAGCCCGTGACCCTGTACCCTACCCAGGTCATGGTCGTCACCGGATTGCCCATGTAGATCAAGATCGGAAGATCCTCCTCGGCGCATCCTTCGTAGAGCTCCCGAATGTGGAGAGAGGTTTCCCCAATCACCTCCGTGTTTACCCTGACCAGATCTCTTCGGCTCTGTCCCTCTCTTCGGGGTGCACCGACCCCAACAAAGATCACATCTAATCCCGCCATATCCTCCATCCGGTTGGTGCCGATCAGGCGGGGCCGGCGCGTGGTGTTTGCTTTCAGGTCGTCCACCCAGGCACCCGCTCGGTTGGGATACTCTCTTTGGGGTCTGCCGTAAAAAATGATCTCCTTGCCCAATCTGTCATCCACCAAAAAGAGGACCACATCTCTGGAGACGTTTCCAAACCCCCAGACACCAACCTTGTTCCTCTCCTTAACCCGCTTCATTGATTCCCATTCTTTTGTAAGATGACTGTCCATCGCCAACCCCGATTCCTGTGGCCGCAAAGAATCTGGAAACTCAACGCCCTCGATCCGGTGAAATGTCCCCTCCTAAGAGACGACCGCGCTAAAACGTAGGTAGTCAGAGGGTTTATTCCACAAGGCTAAATTGCTATATTTCACCGCAGAGTCGCAGAGGACGCAGAGAAAGATTATTTTTTTGTTTGTCGGGAGATACCGACAAACAAAAAGCCCCTCAGCCTCTTCGAGGCAATTTCTGGCCGGAGGCCTGAGCTTTATTTGGCCAATCGTTCTCTCCCGATTGGCCAAAAGGAGAAAAACCTCTGCGCTCTCGGCGTCTCTGCGGTGAGTCATTTCAGAAAAACCCTTCTTAAAGAGGGATCGGATCCTATTGGATTTCCTTAAACTTGTCCCGGCTCTCACCGCATACGGGACATTTTTCCGGAGGGGGACCCTCAGCCGTATATCCGCACAGGTTACAGATGTAGAGATCCTGGCTTTGAACATCCTTGCCCTCCTTTATCGCCTCTATGGCCTTCTCATAGAGGCCCCCGTGGGCTTTCTCAGCCTCAAGCGCCCAATAGAAGCTCTTCAACGCCTCGTTGTTGAGATCACGTTTAGCCTGATCCATAAACATGGGGTACATGGAGGTATACTCACGCCTCTCTCCGGTCAGGGCCTCCTCGAGATTCTCCAGGGTGGATTTGATCCCGCCCATCGCTCTCAGATGATTATGAGCGTGGATGGTTTCCGATGCTGCAGCGGCTCGAAAGAGTCTGGCGATCTGGGGAAAACCCTCATCCAAAGCTTTCTGAGCAAAGGCGAGGTAACGGCGATTGGCTTGGGACTCTCCGGCAAAAGCCTCTCCCAGATTCTTCACGGTTTGATCTGCCATGGTGGATCTCCTTCCTCGGTGAGGATCCCTTTTATTCTCAAGAGGATTCGACTTGAAAAGCAAAATAGCAGACTAACAAAATAAAGTCAACGACTTGTCCGTTCCCCCTCTCTAGAGCGGGTCAGATAAGGAAGGTCAGACTACCTGTAGGTCGAATCGTTCTCGACGCCCACCATGATTCTCTCTCCAACAGGGCTTATCCAGTAGTTCAGGACACTCGACACCATGAGGTAGCCCCTTACGGTACCATCCTGATCACCGATTCTGATGGTTCTGTAAAACCTGATCCGGTTGTTAAATTGATCGATATACTTACGAGGAGAATCCTTGCCCATCTTTTGGGTATGAGGGGTAGGCTTCATGAAGACCTCTGAACCGTCACCAGGAATATCGAAGAGTACCGCATAGGACGTTGACATGAACCTCTCGTGCACCGTGACATCGTAAGTCTGATCCGGAATAGACGAAGCATCGACAAGTGTGTGGGTTAGATAATTCTGGCACCCTTCCAGAATGAGCAAGGCCGCCGCAACGGTAATAAGCAGGGTATTCCTGTTCATTGATTCCCTCTCCCTGTTGAGGCGAACTTAGTTCGCTTCGCTCACAATTGGAGTATTGGAATAATGGAATGTTGGAATATTGGGTTGTGTGTTTTTGACCATTATTCCAACATTCCACTATTCCATGAAGGTGCCATAAAGAGAATGAAACTAAAAACCACCTGAATTCAGTAAGTTATAGAAATTCCGAGACGTCTAATTATGCCGAACCCAAAGCCTCCTTGTCTGAATGCGCGAGTCAAGAACTCACGGGGAAAAGGGGTACCTTGATTTCGATCGTATCAGATCACTCACTGACTGGCATGGCATCGGTTGGCCTATCAGTCTACCTGACCGCGCACGGTGTTGATCCTTGTTATTCGGTCGTACCCTATTCTTACCATGCTGACCCACAAACTTCATCCCTGCCGGCACTTGGTATAGAGATATTTACCCTCTACGATGATTGAACGATCTGGGTATCAGCCCCTTGACACATGGCTC
>CAYGBW010000062.1:0-19479 GCA_964348185.1 uncultured Thermodesulfobacteriota bacterium
TCAAGAGCAGTTATTTGACTCTCCATGCATTCATTTTCAGCTACGCCGGAAACTTTCGAATACAGCAATACGGCCTTTCCCCATGGGTTCACTTTATCTTGTCCCCTCCGATCATCGAAGGCCTCCGGCGCCATACTTTCGTGCCAATCTCACCTCACAATCCAGAGAACAGACAACAGCCTGATCAAACTCCTCCGTGTATTTGTTCGCGTCATATTCCAGTGCTCTCCATCCCGGCGGAAGACCCTGTTGTTCCCAATCGATTTTCTTCCTGCACCAATCGCATTCATAGATCATTACCCAACCCCTGGCTTCTCACGATCTATTTCTTCAGAAATTCCAAAAGACTGAGAGATCTGTTTCCAACTTACGTCCCGACGGTTCCAGATCGGCCATGGCCTCAGGTGAATCGCTTGCCATGCGCCCGCTCAGTCACGTTACCATTAAACGAGAAAAGCGGGCAAAAGTCAATCTAAGTCCGTGTGCTGCCTCGAATTCAAGATGAGCCGACCCACTCAAACGCAATCCCCTGTAGGACACCTCTATTGGCGTTCTGTGGCGAGCAAAATCGTGGAACGCGTCAAAAAAGAGACCGTGACAGACCCCACCACGAAGAGAGCCCAGGTCAAACCTGGGCTCATGTAAATCATGGCGGAGAGAGTGGGATGCGAACCCACGGTACGCTTTTGGCGCACACTCGCTTAGCAGGCGTGCCCCTTCATACAGCTCGGGCATCTCTCCGTCGATCAGAAGTCAGGAGTCAGAATAAGGTTCTAACACGCATCGAGAAAGCATTTCACAATAGAGCCCTAAGCAATACCCTTAAGTAGACCGAAAGAAGAAGCTCCCGAGCTTTCTGTAAAAAGCAGAGTCTTGAAAGCCTCGTTCCCGCTCCCTCCCGCTTCTGACCCCTGTCTTTTGTTGGCGGAAGGGGTAGGATTCGAACCCACGTCCCTCTCGGGAAGCGGTTTTCAAGACCGCCGCCTTAAACCACTCGGCCACCCTTCCTCCCCATTCAAAAAGAGGGCTGTCAAAAATCCACGGAGCCCCCTAGGGCTCCTTGTTTTGGTCAGAGGCATTATTCTGAGCCGATCTTTTGATAACATCATCTGCAATACTTCCGATGAAGGGAACCTTATAGATCTCGCCAGAATAGGCCCGGACCATCAGAAATACCCAGAGTATGGCTGCAAGGATCTTCGCCAGTCCTCCAATTATTGGCACTGGGCTCAGAGCCCAGACGATAATCGAAACGGGAATAAAGGTAATGATCGACTGAAGGGCATGAAATCGCACAAATTGACTCTTCCTCTCTTCCCAATAGAACACGAATCCCGTAATAAATCCGAGGAGATAACTCAGAAAAGCAGCCACGTTCTCATCGAGCCCCGTGCTCGACTTCGCGCCTTTTGGAGCCATACCCTTCCCCCCCTTTTTGTCGTCACGGAACGAGCCGATCCTTCCTTCGCCAACCCACCAGAGATGAATGAGATTGATCTTTTTCTATCAGAATTTCCGTGAAAAGTCAAATGGTTCTGTGCTTTTTTCTCCGTGGGTCTGGGGCCAAGAATACTCACGGAGCTCGAACGAATCGAATAAAAGACATAGACGTCTGGGCCCTCAGAGGCTCTGTGGTGATCCGGTCATTCGGTTACGACCCCTCCTGGTCGCCTTTGCCAGCATCCGCCCGAGATACTGACCGGTGTATGAACGGGGGTTCAGAGCAATCTCCTCCGGGGGTCCCACTGCAACGACCTCACCCCCCCGGTCACCCCCCTCAGGACCGAGGTCGATAATATAGTCTGCCGATTTGATCACCTCAAGATTATGTTCGATCACCACGACGGTATTGCCCGCATCGACGAGGCGGTTCAACACCTCGAGCAGCTTCTGAACATCCGCGAAGTGGAGCCCAGTGGTTGGCTCATCGAGAATGTAGAATGTCTTTCCCGTACTCCTCTTGCTCAATTCCCTGGAGAGCTTGATGCGCTGAGCCTCGCCTCCAGAAAAAGTTGTGGCCCCTTGTCCCAGTTTGATATATCCCAGACCCACTTCGTGGAGGGTCTGGAGTTTGTTTTTCACGGAGGGAATATTCTCAAAAAAGGAGAGAGCCTGCGACACGGTCATGTCGAGGACGTCGTGAATGTTTTTCCCCCTGTATTTGACTTCCAGAGTCTCCCGATTATACCGCTTTCCTCGACAGATCTCACAGGTGACATACACATCAGGCAGAAAATGCATCTCCACTTTGATCACGCCGTCACCCTGACACGACTCGCATCGCCCGCCCTTGACATTAAAGCTGAACCTCCCGGGTTTGTAGCCACGCATTCTGGCCTCTGGAATCTGTGCGAAGAGGTCACGGATCAGACTGAGGACGCCGGTGTATGTCGCCGCGTTTGACCGGGGCGTTCTACCAATGGGGGTCTGATCGATGTTAATCACCTTGTCGATGTTGGAGAGCCCTTCCACTGACCTGACCGACTCACCTGTGGCTCTTGAACGGTAGAGGCGTCTGGATAAGACCCGAAAAAGGGTATCCACAACGAGGCTGCTTTTCCCCGATCCAGAAACCCCGGTCACACAAACAAAGATCCCCAGGGGAATCGTCACGTCGATGTCCTTCAGATTGTTCGTTCTGACGCCCCGTAAAACGAGTGGCGCTCTGATCAAGGATCGGCGCTTCCTCGGAACAGGGATAGACAAATCGCCGGACAGATACTGCCCTGTCATCGAATCCTTTGACTTCACGATGTCTGAGGGATGTCCCGAAAAAATCACGCGACCTCCCTGGACCCCTGCGCCAGGGCCCATATCCACCAAGAAGTCAGCCGCGAGGATCGTCGACTCGTCATGCTCGACCACAACAACCGTATTCCCCAAATCCCTGAGACGATGAAGGTTCTTGAGGAGTCGAAGGTTGTCTCTTTGATGGAGGCCGATGCTCGGTTCATCCAGAACATACAGGACACCCACGAGGCTGGAACCGATCTGAGTGGCCAGACGGATCCGCTGCCCCTCGCCTGCAGAAAGGGTGACCGCTCTTCTGTCAATCGTCAGGTAATCCAACCCCACGTCGACCATGAAATTGAGCCGTTCGATGATCTCCTTGAGAATCGGTGCGGCGATCTGTCGGTTTCTCCCGTCCAAGTCGAGGTTCTGAAAAAAACCCGGTGCTTCCCCTATGGACATCTTGACCACGTCTCCGATGGAAAGGCCGTTCACCTTGATGGAAAGACTCTCCGGCCGAAGTCTCGAACCGCCACAGGCAGGGCAAGGGATTCCATTCAAATCGCTTCCCGGGGTCTCCCCCCTGCCCTTTTCGACCTCCGTCCCCTCGTCATCGAATCCGTATGCCCACCCATCACCTTTGATTCCGAGTCCTCCACACGACGGACAGGCCCCGTAGGGACTGTTAAAAGAAAACATTCGCGGGGCGATATCCGCATAACCGATGCCACAGTCGATACAAGTGGCCTTCTGACTGAATACCATTTCCCTTTCGCCATCGATTTCAACCCGGATCACTCCGTCGGCCTTTCTCGAGGCCAGTTCAAGGGAATCGGCCAGCCTGCTTCCAATTTGCTCTTTTATAACGAGCCGGTCAATGACCACATCAATCGTGTGCTTCTTGTTCTTGTCGAGAGGGACCGCCTCCTCAAGATCCAGGAACCTGCCATCGATTCTGACTCGAATAAACCCTTCCCTCCGGAGGTCTTCCAACTCTTTTCGATACTCACCCTTTTTCCCTCGAACGATGGGGGCGAAGAGGATCACTCGGGTTCCCTCTGGAAGAGCCATGAGGTAATCGCCAATCTGTTGGAGGGTCTGAGAGGATATCTCCCTTCCGCAGCGGGGACAGTATGGCTTGCCCACCCGGGCAAATAGCAACCGAAGGTAGTCGTAAATCTCCGTGATCGTGCCCACCGTTGAACGGGGATTTCGGCCGATACCTTTCTGCTCAATAGATATGGCAGGAGACAGTCCTTCGATCAACTCGACATCCGGCTTCTCCATCTGCTCCAGAAACTGCCTGGCGTATGCCGACAGCGACTCGACATATCGTCGCTGTCCCTCGGCGTATAAGGTGTCGAAGGCCAGAGAGGACTTCCCCGATCCGCTGAGTCCTGTGATAACGACCAGTTTCTCTCTGGGAATTTCGAGATCGATATTCTTCAGGTTATGCTCCCTGGCTCCTCGGATAAGAATCCGGTCCATCTCCCATCTCTTCCCGCTGCCTTTTCTTTTGACAATTAAGAAAATAGCAAAAATTCATTTGTCAGTAAAGGCGTGAACCCCCACTTAGAAAAACTAGAGGAGCGATCAGCCATCAGATGTTCGTCTTGATCTCGCTGATGGCTAATCGCCTGTCCCCGAGGATTTACAGAGCTTTCATTCGCTTGCATTTTTCAATTTCTAGTTAGTCGTCACTGAAAAACGCCCCCTCCGCTCTCTCTACGGAGTTTTTGACCCGTTCTAAGGCTCGGTCGTTCGATCTTCCGAACTCGGCCTAGCGGCCTCAAACAGCGGAATCTCGCCCCTTCGGGGACACTCCCTTCGCCAAGACGGGTAGCCCCAAAAACTCCCTAATGTTCGCTCCAGGGACATTTTTCAGTGACGACCAGTTAGAGTTTTTTCATTGTTTCTGGGAAATAGAGGTTGACAAATAAGCGAAGAAGGGTATAATGTCCAAGTTTATTTTATTAAACTCCTAACACGCTTTAAATAAACTTCCGGCATGAAGATCGGAGCGAGGATCCGGAGTCTGAGGCAGCTGAGTGAGCTGACCCAGGAAGAACTGGCCGAAAGAGCCGGATTGACAAAGGGCTTTATCTCTCAGGTGGAAAGGGATCTCACATCGATCTCCCTGGACAGTCTGATTCAGATTCTTGATGCCTTGGGGGAGAAGGTCTCTAATTTCTTTGGAGACATCGAAAAAGAGAAAATCGTCTATCGAATCAAAGATCGTGTGGCTCTGCAGAGAAAAAATGGGGTCAAGGGCTTCTCCCTCCTGGTTCCCGGGTCGACCAACCGGCTCATGGAGCCAGTCATTTTGACCCTTGGACCGAGGGAATGTACGGAGAAGGAAGAGGCTCATCCGGGGGACGAACTCGGGTACGTGGTCAAAGGGAAAGTGGCCATCCATTTCGGTAAGAAGGCCCATCGGGCGAAAGAGGGAGAATGCTTTTATTTTACCGCAGACAGGGACCACTTTATCAAAAACCCGGGTTCTGCCGATGCGGTGGTATTCTGGATCACGGCTCCTCCCGCCTTTTGAGGGGAGGAAGAATCCTACGAAAGGAGGTAGGCACAGTGAGGGCATTGGGGTATCATCTATTGATCGAATTCTATGGATGTGGCCATGACATCCTCAACGACGTGGGGAAAATCAAGAATCTGATGGACGAGGCCGCGATTGTGAGTGGAGCTTCGATCGTGGAGAGCGTCTTTCATCGGTTCAACCCTCATGGAGTGAGTGGTGTCGTGGTCATTGCAGAGTCCCATCTGGCCATCCACTCCTGGCCCGAGTACGGTTATGCGGCCGTCGACCTCTTCACCTGTGGCGAAGACGTCGACCCCTGGAAGGCCTACGATTTCTTAAAGAAAGGCCTCGAGCCCCAATCCACCTCAACAAAAGAGATCATCAGGGGCGAAATCCCAGGGGATGAAGACAGGGTCGGCTATGGCCCAACCCTTGCGAAAACCGAGCACGCCTTGAGAGAACACCTCTGATACGGGAGACGACCAGAAAGTATTTTCTGGAATGCACCCTCTCGGAATTCGTTTCATTTATCGGTCAATCTGCTTCAGGCCTCCACTCCAAGAGCGCCCGTCTATTCCCCATAGGTCTCTCCGACTTATGTGCGAGGATGAGTAGGCAGAGAGACGATTCACTCCCCCACAAGAAACATCTGATCCTGTGCTTCCCCCCAAAAAGAGGAGCTGAGAGTTCTCGAGTCCATTAAGAGAATGGGGAGTCCATGAAAAGGAATCTATGGTTCACAGAGACCGTAAAAGATCAGATCGGGCAAATCGTTCGGGTTGGAGAGGTGCTTGCTTCCGAGAAGACGCCCTTTCAACAAATCGACGTTCTCGAGACGGTTCAGTTCGGCCGTATCCTGGTTCTGGACGGTGCCATCAACGTCGGAGAAAAGGGTGAGTTCATTTACCATGAAATGCTCGCCCACGTCCCGTTGTTCGCCCATCCCCACGTTGAGACCGTTCTCGTCGTTGGCGGAGGAGATGGTGGGGTTGTTCGAGAGGCACTGAAACATCCGATCCGTCGGATCGATCTCGTCGAAATCGACCAAAGGGTCATCGAAATCAGTCGACAGTACTTTTCAGATGTGAGTTGTGGACTGGACGATCCGAGGGTCCATATCACGGTCGAGGATGGAGCACGGTTTGTTGAGAATATCGAGGACACTTATGACGTCATCGTGGTCGATTCCACGGATCCGGTCGGTGTCGGCGCCCTTCTCTACCAGGAGGCTTTCTACCGTCGTGTATTTCGAGCCTTGAAAAAGAACGGGATCGTAACGACTCAGTCAGAATCTCCCTTCTTTGATCAGGACATCATCAGAGACCTCTATCCGAGACTCAGAAGGGTGTTCCCCCTGGTCCGCATGTACCTTGCTCCGGTACCCTTTTATCCAGGCGCATGCTGGAGCTTCGCATTCTGTTCGAAGGGGATCCATCCTGTGAAGGACTTCAAGCCCTCGGCGGATCTGATCCAGCAAGTCAAAACCCAGTACTATGATAAGCGGATCCATCAAGGAGCCTTTATTATCCCCCAGTGCATCAGAGATCTGGTCGACCAGCGAGTGCCCAGAGGAGATTCCCTGTGAGTAGGAGAAAGGTCCGAATTGGAAGGGACTCACCCACTCGTGCATTCCCCTGGGATTCAGCTGATGATGAGAAGATCATCGTCGAGTGCTTGAACTATGGAGAAGGATGGACTAAATTGAATCGGAAGGTTGTGTCCTGCACCTTGGCATCTTGCTTTGGGCGACCCTCTTACATCCGATTGGACACCTCTCACGTCGGTCAATGGGCAAAATCTTTGAAATTCCAGCAATTTTACTCTTGAAAAAAGATCGGGTTTGTGTTATTTGAAGGAGTCCAAAACGATTAAAAACCTGCCAGCTGAGAGAGTCGTTGGCAGGTTCTAAACCCATCAAAGCAGAAAGGAGAAGACGGAAGGAAAAATGATTCAAATAACGATGAAGGAACTCTTGGAGGCGGGCGTCCATTTTGGACACGAGACCAAACGTTGGGACCCCAAAATGAAACCGTATATCTTTGGCGCGAGGGATGGTATCTACATTATCGACCTACAGAAGACGGTTCAGATGTTCAAAGAAGCCTATCAGTTTATCAGAGATGTTGCGGCAAAAGGGGAGCATATTCTCTTCGTTGGCACGAAAAGGCAGGCTCAGGAATCGATACGGGAAGAGGCGATCCGCTGCGACATGTTCTATATAAACCACCGCTGGTTGGGAGGAATGCTGACCAACTTCCGGACGATCAAAAAGAGTATCGACCGCCTCAATCGCCTCGAAACAATGAGAAACGAGGAAATATTCAATCTCCTCCCTAAAAAAGAGATCATGCAACTGGAAAAGGAAAAAAACCGCCTGGAAAAATCCCTTGGGGGAATCAAGACGATGGATCGTCTTCCAGGTGCTGTATTTATTGTTGATGCTAAAAAAGAAAGAATCGCTGTCAATGAAACGAAAAAAATAGGGATCCCCTCCGTGGGAATCGTGGATTCCAACTGCAACCCGGACGAAATCACCTATCCGATTCCCGGAAACGACGATGCGATCAGGGCGATTCGACTGCTATCCTCGAAAATGGCCGATGCTGTCATCGAAGGGCGACAGGAATATGAGAGGCAACTCCAACAACAGATGGAACAAGAGCCCACCCCTCCACCTACTGGAGAGGAAGCGTTGACAGGTATTCCCGTCGCCTCTGAGGCTGAGCCGGTAGCTGAGGAAGAAGGAAGTCCACGAACGACAGAAGTTGAAGCTGAAGAAACGCCCCTTGCACAGAGCTCGACAGAGGAGGAATAGGAGATAAGGATATGATCGAAGGAAACCTCGTGAAGGAACTCCGGCAGCGAACCAGTGCCGGCATCATGGATTGCAAAAAAGCGCTGGAGGAGACGGAGGGAAACCTGGAAAAGGCCATCGACTACCTGAGGGAAAAGGGGCTGGGCAAAGCGGCTAAGAAATCGGGGAGAATCACGAAGGAAGGGGCGGTGGGATCGTACATCCATGGTGGAGGGAAGATCGGGGTCCTCGTTGAGCTCAACTGTGAAACCGACTTTGTCGCCAGAACAGAAGAGTTTCAAGGCCTGGTGAAGGACACGGCCATGCAGATTGCAGCGGCCCATCCCATCTACATCAATCGGGATAAGGTCCCCGTAGAAGTGATCGAAAAGGAGAGACAGATCTTTCGGACCCAGGCGATTGAGTCTGGAAAACCCGAAAAGGCCATCGATCGAATCGTGGAAGGTCGCATGGAGAAGTTTTTCTCTGAGGTCTGTCTTCTTGATCAGCCCTTTATCAAAGATCCCAGCATAACCATCCAAGAGGTTCTCACCTCAGCGATCGCACGGATAGGCGAGAACATCTCCATCAGAAGGTTCGCTCGGTATCAACTTGGCGAGGCCCTTGACGGTGAATGAAGACATTGGGAGAGGCCAGGTATAGGAGAGTTCTGCTGAAAATCAGCGGAGAGGCTCTGGCGGAAGCGGGCCAGTCTGGAATTAGCCCCAAGGTGACCGAAGTCCTCGCCCAGGATATCAAAGAAGTTACAGACCTGGGAGTGCAACTGGCCATGATGGTCGGGGGGGGGAACATCTTTCGGGGAGTTTCAGCTCGTGCCCGGGGGATGGATCGTGTATCGGCCGACTATATGGGGATGCTTGCCACGGTGATCAACAGCCTCGCCGTCCAGGACATCCTGGAAAAGATGGGCGTCTCAACCCGTGTCCAATCGGCTATCAAGATGGAGGAATTGGCCGAACCCTTTATCCGGAGGCGCGCCATCAGGCATTTGGAAAAAAATCGTGTCGTGATCTTTGCGGGGGGCACGGGGAATCCTTATTTTAGTACAGATACCGCTGCTTCCCTGCGGGCTATGGAGATTCATGCCGAAGTGATCTTAAAGGGAACCAAGGTGGATGGGGTGTACGACGTTGACCCCATGAAAAACACCCAGGCCCGGAAGTTCGATGAACTGACCTATATCGAAGTCTTGAAGCGAAAACTCAAAGTCATGGATTCAACCGCCATTTCCCTCTGTATGGACAATGGGCTACCGATCATCGTGTTCAATCTAACCAAGAGGGGTAACATGAAGGGGGCTATCCTGGGTAGAAAGGTGGGGACCATAATCAAAGGGTAGAACAATGAGCGATGAGGACCTGAAAGAGTTCAGGGAAAAGATGGCTAAAACGCTGGCCTCAATTCAAAACGATCTGAACAAGATTCGAACGGGGAGGGCGTCCCTTGCTATTCTGGATGGTATCCGCGTGGACTACTACGGAACCTCAACCCCCATCAACCAGGTTGCTACGATGGCCATCCCGGAAAGCCGTCTCATCACCATCAAACCTTGGGATGGGAGTCTCATTGGGGAGATTGAGAAGGCGATTCTTAAATCGGAGCTGGGTATCACACCGGCTAACGATGGGAAGACTATCCGGATAGCCATTCCGAAGTTAACAGAGGAAAGAAGGAAAGAACTTGTGAAGCTGGTCCAGAGAAAAGGGGAGGAGGGGAAGATTGCCATCAGGAACATTCGAAGGGAAGCCAACGATTGGTACAAATCCCTGGAAAAGGAGAAAGAGATATCCCAGGACGAGCTCCATCGGAGTCTAGAAGAGGTTCAGGAACTGACCAACGAATTCATCAAGAAAATCGATGAGATTCTCGACGCAAAAGAGAAAGAAGTCCTTGAAATCTGAGATGTGAACCATCGTCTGAGAGCAATGAATGGGTTCTCCAGTTATGGGCCCGTCCCTGGGACGGACCTATTTTTTTGGTTCATTGGCAGACACCGGGCGAAGACGCCAAGAATCGGAGTGGAGTTACACCCATCGGTCCCTTGAAAAACGTGATTTGGAGTGTTATTTTGGGGTGTTAATCAGATGTTTTCGTCGTGTTGCGCGTCGTTGAAATCATCGGTTTTTCGATTACCATTGATTTATCCCATCCCCTCGGGGAGAAGCTCCTCGGCTCTCCTTCCCTCATCTTCTCCTCCTGCGGAAAAGGGTGACCGCTATGGCCGATGTCAAAACAGAAAGGTTGGATTCGAGTAGACTTCCCAGGCATGTGGCCATTATTATGGACGGAAATGGTCGTTGGGCGAAGGAGAAATCGCTTAAACGAATCAACGGCCATATCAAGGGGGTCGACGCTGTGCGCGCCGTTGTCACGGCCTCCCGGGAAATTGGCATCAGATATCTCACCCTCTACGCCTTTTCTATGGAAAACTGGAAGCGACCCAGGGGGGAAGTCGAGGCGCTGATGGATCTTCTCTATGACTATCTGATCAGAGAGCTGGAAGAGATGTTGGAGAACGACATTCGTCTCAACGCCATCGGAGAGTTAGAGACCCTTCCCCAGAGGGTGTATGAAAGACTGTTGACGACCGTGAAAGAGACAAGCCATTGTCAGGGCATGACCCTGACGCTGGCTCTGAGTTACGGGGGCCGAGCGGAGATTGTTCATGCGGTGAATTCGATCATCTCCGATCTTGAAAACAAAAAAATCACCCGGGAATCGGTGAGTGTTGATTCCTTTTCATCGTATCTTTGGACGGGAGACCTTCCTGACCCGGACCTTCTTATCCGCACGAGCGGAGAATTTCGGATCAGCAATTTCCTACTCTGGCAGATGGCCTACACTGAAATCTATGTAACAGAAACCCTTTGGCCAGATTTTGGAAAGAAGCAACTGCTGGAGGCGATTCTGGACTACCAGACCAGAGAGAGGCGGTTTGGTCTCACAAGCGAACAATTGCCCTGAAGACCCAACACCGGGTAGACCGTACAACCCGAAAGGGCTCTCCAACGAAAATGGGAGGTGAAGGCTATTCTCAAAAGAGTACTGACAGGCCTTGTTGGCGGTCCTCTCATTGTTCTTTTGATCGCCTTCGGCCAGGAAGTAGGACTTCTCCTTCTCATTCTCACCGCCACAACCCTCGGCCTCTTTGAGTTCTACAGGCTCACCCTCCCGGAAAGTCGGCTGGGGGAGAGACTCGTGGGAATAGGCCTTGGGCTTTGCTTTCCCCTCGGTGCCCACTTCACGCACGAGACAACTGTACCCGCACTCATGGCAGTGACTGTTATCGTTCTCTTTTTCATCTCTATTGCAAAGCCTGGAAACTTCAGGGGCGTAACCTCTCGAATGGCGGTGACCCTGCTTGGGATCGTTTACGTCGGCTTCCTCTTGTCCCATATCCTCCTTGTGAGGAAACAGCCCCTGGGCACTCAGTGGGTTTTCTTTCTGCTGATTACGGTCTGGGCGGGCGACACCTCTGCCTATTTTACAGGAACCCTTATTGGAAAGCACAAGCTCTATCCCAGAATAAGCCCCAAAAAGAGCGTGGAGGGCCTCTTGGGGGGTATCACAGGATCTATCGGCGGGGCCCTGCTTTTCTGGAGGTTTTTTTTCACGGACCTGGGTTGGAGCCAGGCCTTGATTCTGGCTTTTTTCATCATGATCCTGGGACAACTGGGGGACTTTGGAGAGTCCATGATCAAAAGGTCTGCGAATGTCAAGGACTCGAGTCGATTGATCCCGGGGCATGGAGGAATCCTCGATAGGCTCGATAGCTTTCTTTTTTCAGCCCCCTTTCTCTACTATTATGTGCAATGGCTCAATAGATAGATGGTGCCCGCCACCCGAAAATTCTCTTTCATGCCGAAGATATTGCAAAAAACCTGAGGCGACCCACCGCTGTTGGGAACGATCAAAGGGAGGTCGAAAGGATGAAAAAACTATCGATCTTGGGTTCTACCGGATCCATAGGGGTCCAAACCCTGGATATCGTGGGAAGGTTTGGGGACCGATTTGAAATCGTTGCCCTGGGCGCGGGGAGGAATATCGATCTACTGAAGAAGCAGACGATCCGGTTTAGACCTCAGGTTGTTTCGGTTCTCACCGAAGAGTCCGCCCATGTGCTCTCGAGAGAGCTACCGGATCCTCCTGAAATCGTTCACGGGATTGAGGGATTGATTCGGGTTGCTACCCTGGAGGAGGCCAATCTGGTGGTTTCGGCCCTTGTTGGAGCGGTAGGGCTGGTCCCCACCCTCTCTGCCATAAAGGCAGGAAAGAACATCGCCCTGGCCAACAAAGAATCCCTGGTGATGGGCGGCAAGATCGTCATAGAGGAAGCAGGCAAGAGGGGTGTGGCCATCCTTCCGGTCGACAGTGAGCACTCCGCCATTTTCCAATCCATGGAAGGCCATCAGAAAAAAGATGTCCACCGCATCATCCTGACAGCATCTGGGGGACCCTTTCTCCATTATTCCCTTGACAGACTCCGGAATGTCACGGCCGCAGAAGCCCTGAAACACCCCCGCTGGGAGATGGGGAGAAAGGTAACCATTGATTCAGCCACCCTCATGAACAAGGGTCTTGAGATCATTGAGGCACACTGGCTGTTCAATATACCCATCGAGAGGATCGATGTTCAGATTCATCCCCAGAGCGTCATTCACTCCATGGTGGAATACGTCGACGGATCGATCGTAGCCCAAATGGGAATTGCCGACATGCGCATCCCCATTTCTTACGCCCTCTCCTACCCGGACAGGCTGAATCTGAAACTTCCGTCTCTCGATCTTTTCCAGGTCGGAGAATTGACGTTTTTTCCGCCAGATAGAAGCCGGTTCCCGTCTCTGGAATTGGCAACCCGAGCCATTACCGTTGGAGAAACCATGCCGGCGGTTCTCAATGCCGCCAACGAACTCGCTGTCTATGCTTATTTGAGGGGTGAACTGAAATTCACCGAGATTCCCGAGGTGGTCGAGGCGGTTACGAAAGTCCACCCGGTGCAGGAGGTTCAAACCATCGACGACGTCCTCAAAGCTGATCAATCCGCTAGGGAAAAGACCAGGGAGATCCTGGAACAGGGACTCTAGCGCCTTTCAATCGCGGATCGGGAATTCTTTACGCCACAGACGTGGTCTTGGAGACCTATCCTTAACCAAAGAGCAGGAATCACTTCTCAACAGGGTCTCCCTATCGGATCAGGGCGTCGGCACGGATTCTGTCGATCGGGGAGAAGAGAGGCTTTGCTCGGTCTTGAACGAGACCCCGGAATGGGAACCTCGAGTTGCCCGGAAACTGAAAAAAGGGTATGATATTTAGATGGTTTTTCCCTCACCTTTCATTTGAAAATGAACTGAACCGCTGCCGGGTAGCAGTCAAAATCCACTAGATTCACCAAGCGGAGTAGGAGAATATCGAAAATGGTTGTCTATATTCTGGGTGGAATCATCGGTCTCGGCATCCTGGTGTTCATCCACGAGCTGGGGCACTTTGCCGTCGCTAAGGGGTTGGGTGTCGGGGTTTTGAAGTTTTCTTTGGGCTTTGGAAAAAAGCTCATCGGCCAGAAGCGGGGAGAGACAGAATACCAGATCGCCCTCATCCCTCTGGGAGGATACGTGAAACTGCTGGGTGAATCTCCCGATGAGGAAGTCCCCGATTCGGAGAGAAGCCGGTCTTTCACTGAGCAATCCGTGATCAAGCGAACGGCAATCGTCGGGGCAGGACCGGTCATGAACCTTGTCCTCGCACTCTTCGTTTTGCCCGCGGTGTTCATGATCGGGGTCCAACAGCCGAGGTATCTTTCCTCTGAGCCGGTCGTTGGCTGGGTTGAGCCCACCTCCCCTGCTGCCGAGGGGGGATTTCTACCCGGTGACCGTCTCGTCTCCATTAACAAGACACCCCTTGCGAACTGGGAATCATTGGCAGCCAAGGTTCTGACCAGCCCGAACGAGCAATTGACGATAGCCTTTGAGCGGGATGGGCGGCCCATGTCCACAGAGGTGCTATCTCAGGCCGATCCGGAAACCGGGGCAGGGTATATCGGAATCGAACCCGCTATCCCGAAAATGGTCATTCGCGAGGTCATGGAGAACTCGCCAGCTCAACAGGCCGGAATACAGCAAGGCGACATCATCGTCTCGATTGATGGGGCTCCCCACCAGAGCTACCTCGAAATGTTGAAACTAATCAAAGAAAGCCACGGCAGGAGACTCTCTTGTGAAATTCGCCGAGGCGAGGAAACCCGGTCCGTTGATATCACACCGATCTACAATCCGGAAAAGGACAAAAGTGAGGTGGGAGTGAGTTTTGTTCCTGGTTTCCCAGACATAGAGTTCGTGAAAAGGCGTCTGGGTTTCTTCGGCGCCATCGAGAGAGGAACCCGCGAAGTTTGGCGGTTGACCGGATTGACCTTTTCCGTCATCGGGAAACTCCTGACCGGGAGGTTTTCCATTCGCCATGTCGGCGGCCCGATCACCATTGTGCGGTTTGCAGGCCAGGCGGCTCAGTCCGGTTTCGTGCCTTGGCTCCAATTCTTGGCTTTTTTGAGCCTCAATCTGGCCATTTTGAATGTCCTTCCGATCCCCATTCTGGACGGGGGACACCTGGCGTTTCTCCTGATCGAATCGGTCATCGGAAGGCCCATCAGCCCCAAGAAACAAGAAATGGCCTTCAAGATCGGTCTTGTGATTCTGATTGCCCTGATGGTTGTTGTGTCATACAACGATGTGGTCAGGGTGTTTTTCAGGTCTCCGTGAAGCTCTGATACCCACCAAGACGCCCGGAGATCCCTAACAATCCTTTGAACTTGCCAAAGGGTGTCACATTGAGAACTCATGGGGAACACGGCGTCTTCAGGCTTGTGCAGGCGCAAAGAGGGTGATCCAATCCAATGGAGACTGAACCTCCCTTTTCGGCATGAGAGTTCTCGGAATCAACACAGCCACCCTTTTCGGTAGCGTCGGGCTCGTGGATACCGACCGGGTGATGGGAGAGTATGCGCTTAACATCCCCGTCACCCATTCTGAAAGGCTCCTGACCTGTATCGATCGTCTTCTCACGGACACGAGGGTCCGTCTTGAGGAGATTGAAGGATTTTCCATCACCTTGGGACCTGGGTCTTTCACCGGATTGAGGATTGGAATCAGTACAGTCAAGGGCCTTGCCTTTGCCATGGATCGACCCGTCGCCGGCGTCTCCACCCTAGAGGCCTTAGCGCTCAACATTCCCAACTGTCCAGACGAAGTATGCCCCATCCTCGACGCCCGAAAAAAAGAGGTATACGCCGCGCGCTTCAGGACAGACACCTCACGGAGACTGAAGCGTCTCAGCCCGGATCTTGTCATCTCTCCTCAGCGTCTCGTCGAACAGATTCAAAGCCCTGTGACTTTCCTGGGCGATGGTGTCGAGGTTTACGGGAGTCTTCTCAAAAGAAGACTCGGCCGAAGAGCCTCCCTGGTTGCTCCGGAGCTTGGCTATGTTCATGGAGCGGTCGTGGCTCGCATGGGAGCAGAGCTCATTTTGAAAGGAAAAACCCTCGACCTCGCGAGTTTCGTCCCTCACTACATTCGACGGTCAGAGGCAGAAATAAAGTGCGAAATAAGGGTAAGCAAAGAAACCGGACAGGAGGTGACCCCTCATGGTAGAAAAGGAAGAGGATCTCGTGCGAAGACTCCTCAAGGATAACGAGGCATTCCGAACCATGAAAGCGAGGCATGCGGCGTTAGAGGATCAACTCCAGGGGCTTGAAACCAAGCCCTACCTGACGCCTCAGGACGAATTGGAAATCAAAAAGATCAAGAAGAGGAAACTCCTGGTCAAAGATGAGATGCAAAGAATCTTGGCTTCCCATCGCACTCACCACTGAAGCCAGGGCATCGAAGTGAAATCCCTTCCACCCCCGTCAACCCTGCTCGCCTAAAGGGGAGGAGTCAAGAGGCCCTGGAGCGAAAATTCGATTTGAAATTTCTGGTAGAAACGAGTATAAGTGAATTGAACAATTTCTGGTTTTGCTGAGATTTATGGCGACGACCGAGAACCTCCCGGTTGCCCGGGCGGGACTGCCTTTCATTCTTCCCCTCGTGGTGGCGACCTGTGTGTCTGCCTGGAAGGGGTGGTTTCTCCTCACGATCTGCCTCTGCCTTCCTACCCTCTTTGTGATTTATTTTTTCAGGAGTCCGAGAAGAGATGTCCCTCCTTGCGATTCGGTGGTTCTCTCTCCCGCCGACGGCCGGGTTCTGCGGGTCGATAGATGCTGGGAGGATCGATTCCTCCACGGGGAAACCACGAAGGTGAGCATCTTTATGTCCATCTTCGACGTTCACGTCAACCGATCTCCCATATCGGGGGTCCTGGAGGAAAAGCACTACAACCCAGGTAAGTTTCATCTGGCAAACAGGGATAAATCGTCTATGGAGAATGAACAGAATGCCGTGGTCCTAAGGGGAAAAGGCGACCTCAGGGTGTTGTTTGTCCAGATTGCCGGGTTCATCGCCAGGAGAATAGTCTGTTACCCCAAAAAGGGGGATCTCCTTGAGAAGGGACAGATTTTTGGGATGATTCGTTTCGGTTCAAGGTTGGACGTCTACCTACCGGATGGGGTCGAGACAATTGTGAAACCAGGCGACCGGGTCAGAGGAGGCGAATCCGTACTGGGGACGATCCAATGAAAAAGGAGCGTGTACCAAGACGGCGACGGTTGCGAGGTGTCTACATCCTTCCCAACCTCTTTACTTCCGGAAATCTCTTCTGCGGTTTTTTTGCCATGGTCGCAACCATCAATGGCCGCTTTCTCCACGCCTCGATTGCTATTCTCGTGGCCGGCGTGTTTGACGTCCTAGACGGCAAGATCGCTCGGTTGGCTGGAGCCAACAGCCGCTTTGGCATTGAGTACGATTCTCTGGCAGACCTGGTTTCTTTTGGTCTGGCTCCTGCTTTCCTGGTTTTCTTATGGGCTCTCAGACCCTACGGAAGGATCGGCTGGCTCGCCGCTTTCCTTTTTCTCGCCTGTGGGGCATTGCGTTTGGCACGGTTCAACGTGCAAACCGTCACCCTGGATGCCAGGTACTTTACCGGTCTTCCGATTCCAGCCGCTGCCTATATGATTGCCCTGACGGTCCTACTCCATACCCGCCTGGGATCCTGGACCACACAGGAGCAGATCTCCATCCTGATCATGATCTATTTTCTCGCATTTCTCATGGTTAGCAACATCCGATACCTCAGCATCAAGGGACTGGATCTCTTTCGGAAAAAGCCCTTCAGAACCCTCGTGGCCCTCATCCTATGCATCGTCGTTATCATGGCGGAGCCTGAAATCAGCCTCTTTTCCATTTCTGCCCTATACGTTCTGTCCGGTCCAGCCAACCTTTTGGCCATTCTGTGGAAGCGACGGATAGCCAAGAGAATCTCATCGGAGCAAACGACCCCGTCCCCTTGACAGGGGCGACGGACCCCCGCAGGGCTTCTCGTCGGCTGAGGTTTGAGGATCCCTTCGCTGTCTCTTCGCTTAAGGTTTGAGGCCAGAGGTTCTCTCCTTCCGACCTCAAGACCGGCAGAGCCGATCCTTCAGTTAGTCTTTGGCCAAAACACTGAGTCGCTTCCTCATCTCATCGGCAAACGCCCCCTCAAAGACCGCTGCAACTTCCCCCCGCATGCTCACGGTAAAGTCGGCCGATAGGGAAACATCGAGGACCCCCCCGGGCATGTGAACCCGGATGTCGGAGTCGCAGGATCCCAGTTTATAGGCAACCCCGGCAGCGGCACAACTGCTGCTTCCTGAAGCCAGTGTATAGCCTGCGCCCCGTTCCCATATCTCGATCTGAATGTTCTGCCGATCGAGAATCTTCATAAACTGGACGTTCGTTCTCTGGGGGAAAAGACTGTGGCGTTCGATGAGGGGCCCCAGCTCCGTGGCGAGGTGTCGATCGATCCTCTCGCGGATCACGACGCAGTGAGGGTTCCCGATGGAGGCTGCACAAACCTCGATGACTTGGCCGTTGACCTCCACAGGTTCCAGAAGCACCTCTCTTTTCGGTCCCCCCACGGGGATCTGTTCGCTGTCGAACGTCAACCGTCCCATGCCGACGGTCATGACCCTCCCATCCGGAGAATCCAGATGCACAGAAACCCGCCCTCCCTTGGTGTCTACGTCGAAATCCTCTGTTGTCACGTATCCAGCCTCAACCAGGTATCTAGAGAAAATCCTCAGGCCGTTGCCGCTCTTCTCTGCCTCACTGCCATCGGGGTTGAATATGGTTACCTGAATCGATCCATCATCTTTGATAGAGGGGCCATAGAGGATCCCGTCGGATCCGATGCCATAGTTCCGGTCGCAGATAAGCTTCACCGACTCCGGGGTGGCCCTCAGATCGAATTTCGAAGGGTCAATAACGAGGTAGTCATTTCCCAAGCCGTGGTACTTGTAGAAGTCGCTCATCGCAACGATCCTCCAAATCTCAAATCTGATCCAGACCCTGAGAGAGGTCGGCAATCAAATCGAGTGGATCCTCGATACCGACCGAATATCTCACCAAGGTTTCGGGTATACCCGCCGCCTGCCTTTCCTCCTCTGTACACTCTACGTGAGAGGTCGTAGAGGGAGGGCCCACCAGGCTCTCCACTGACCCAAGATTGGCCGCCCGGCGGGGAATCGCAAGGTTATCGAGAAATCTCCTGGTGGAGGCGTAATCCCCCTTGAGTTCGAAACTCAGCATCCCCCCAAAGCCCCTCATCTGGTTCCTCGCGACACGATGCTGCGGATGGCTCTCCAGGCCTGGATAAAACACCCGTGCGACTTTTCGATGACCTTCGAGAAAACGGGCCACATCGAGGGCGGTCTGATTCTGCCGTTCCACGCGGAGAGCCAGAGTCTTCATGCCCCTGATGAGAAGCCATGCGGCATGGGGATCGAGACAGGCTCCCGTAATCCCCCGAAGCTGATCGATCTCTTGAATCGACCGGGAGGGGCCTGCCACGGCACCGCATAGCACGTCGCCGTGCCCCCCGAGATATTTGGTTGCACTGTGGATAACCAGGGTGGCACCCCACGAGAGGGGTTGCTGATTGATCGGGGTTGCCAGGGTATTGTCCACGACCACGGTAATCTTCCGATCCTTGGCAAAGCCACAAACCCTGCCAAGGTCGATGACCTTGAGGGTGGGATTGGTTGGCGTCTCGATGTAGATCACCCGGGTTCTGTCCCGGATCGCTCCCTCAATCGCGCCGAGATCCGTGGTCTCAACGAGGTCCACTTCCACACCGAATCTCGGGAGGACCGCCGTAAAAATCAGATACGTCCCCCCGTAAGAATCCTTGACGGAAACCACGTGGTCGTCCTTTGAGAGGAGAGACAGAAGCGTGGCTGTGATGGCGGCCATGCCCGATGAAAAGACCAGGGCCTCATCAGCGC
>CAYGBW010000063.1:0-12180 GCA_964348185.1 uncultured Thermodesulfobacteriota bacterium
AAACGCCCCCGACCCTCTCTGTACAGAGTTTTTGACCCGTTCTAAGGCTCGGTCGTTCGATGTTCCGAACTCGGCCTAGCGGCCTCAGACAGCGGGATCTCGCCCCTTCGGGGACACTCCCTTCGCCAAGACGGGTAGCCCCAAAAACTCCGTAATGTTCGCTCCAGGGACATTTTTCAGTGACGACCAGTTAGTCAATCAATATATAGGATGTCTCAGTTGATGAAGTCCTATAAATTCTTAGACCTTTTCGCTTTGATCGATATGGTGGGAAGTTCTAAGGCCGACAAATGCTCCCCATCGTGGAACACGTGGTTTGTTGCCACAGCTCTCTTGCGCAGTACCCTTGTACGATCGATGTTGGCGTTGGCCTCGAACCGGGGCCAGTTGGCAGAGCTAAATATGATGCGGATACGGTGGCCCTTTAGAAAGGTGAGCGCTGTCGACGGAAGGGTCACCGTCACCTCGTAAATCTCGGCTGGCCTGAGGAGCTCAGCTCTCACCAGCCGTCCCGCTTATGGGGAGTATGAATGAAAATGGTCGGGAACTTGCCCTCTCTCGATGGAAGCAAGACGTCGTCCATCAACTCCTTGCCGTCACGCATTGTGATCTTGAGCCCAAGCTCTTCAACAGCCTTTTCCGGCAAATTATGCATCCCATGTAGGCAATTCACTCCGTTGGTCGCGAGAAGCATTACTCCATAAACACTCAACAGAAGCAGCGCCTTTTCGAAAAATACGGTCATGGCAAGAGCACAGAATTCAAGATCAAATATAGAACCCGTGGAATTGAATCGTGGTGGTATCATAGACAACAGATTTCCTGCTTAACGTCTCTCCCTGGGGTATTTTTTCGACGATATCGTACCGTTTGAAGCTACATCCTGCAAGAATGGGACCCAGGGCCATTATTACCAAAGGATGCAACGGATACATTCTCATCAGTAGCCACTGACTCCACAGGTTCTCAGGAAAGATAAGATCTCGCTCGCTGGGATTGCAAAGGTTCCGCCGGACCACGTGTTCCCCGATGAGAAGATATAGCTCACCAAACCGACGACTTTTCCAGACCCGTTCACGATGGGGCCTCCCGAATTACCTTCGTAAGCCACGGCATCCGTCTGGATCAGGCCCGTCCGTTGTTCCTTCCCACTCTTCTTGAGTGTTCTACTCATGGCACTGACCACACCACCTGTTATGGTGGGCCTGGAATCAGCAATAGCATGATTGACCGGGAATCCAATACATAAAACAGGTTCCGCCAGTTCAACCCTTTCCTCAAACCCAATTTCAGGCAGGACTTTGCGAGAATGCTTTGCATTCCAAATTCTTAGTAGGGCCAAATCGAGCGACTTGTCGATCCGAATGACTTTCACTGCGTGTCTTTTCCCTCGATGCACCACCGTGATCCTTCTAGCCCTTCGAAAGGTATGCGCAGTGGTAACTATATAGCCTTCGCGCAAAAGCAGGCCCGTGCCCACAGACCTCTCTCTCATGAGCGATTGTGACGTCAGGTTGACGTCAATCTTGACCGTATTATCCAGGACAGAATGAAATACAGAGCGGTCGGCAGAGTAGATCGGTGTGGTCCCAATCCGCGCTGAGTCTATGCCTGTGCACGCGTTGGTGAAGAATAGGAACGAAGCCAATCCCATCAGCCAGAATCTGTAGCATTTCATACTTTCTCCTAAAGTCTCGCACTCCGGGCAAATACCTTTCCTTGATGTCACCTGCTTCCCTATTCAGCCCGTCGTGGAGGGCATTCTTCTGTCCGGGGTCAGGCCAACCTACACTGACTGACAGTCCTTGGCTTCACATCACCATCTGCTTCATCGTAGAGTTTATTCACAGTCTTTTCGAATTTCCTACCTATTTCCAGAATCTGTCTTTTTGATTCTTTCAGCCTCTCCTCAGTATCACGTCTATCTTCTTCAGTGGAAAATACCAAGTCTCCTTTTCTTGACCACCTTTTCAATTTCTATACCAAGCGACGAATCCCTTATTAGCCGATGAATCCAATCCTAATCGTCTCACAAGAATACCCGAAAGAAGGAATGCCAAGAACCCAACATTTACTTAGAAGTGTGGAACTTCCAGCGTTCTGACTCTCTATGAATTCATCACACCTCGGTCTTGATTTCCTCTCATTGCCATAGAACCTTGCATTTCCAAATCTTGTCAACCTAGGGCAAAATTTGCCCCTTCCATGGTTGAAGACAAGTCCTTTACCCTAACATCAAAGGCTGTAACACATGCCCCTTATGGTCCTTCTTGCAGGTTCTAGGGATTGAACCACTTGCTCGATCTCTTGGTGGAAAACCGTTGGAGGTGAGAAGGCCCGAAGACTTGCTCTCATGCCACATCTCGCCCGAGGTTTCAAATAAATTCGGGGAACATAGAACAAACACGATAACTGGAGGCATTCGGGCTTCGGTGTGTACAGTGGTGTACGGGTTGCCAGAGACGATGAGGAGGGAAGAGAAAAAATAGGCCAGTATACGAACTGGTCGTCACTGAAAAATGTCCCTGGAGCGAATATTACGGAGTTTTGGGGCTACCCGTCTTGGCGAAGAGAGTGTCCCCAAAGGGGCGAGATTCCGCTGTCTGAGGCCGCCAGGCCGAGTTCGGAAGATCGAACGACCGAGCCTTAGAACGGGTCAAAGACGCTGTACAGAGAAGGTCAGGGACGTTCTTCCGTGACGACTACCTAATCGTGATAGGGCACGCTCCCCGCGAGCGCGCCCTATTATCAAAGGCGCACTTCGAAAAGCCATCCAAGGGGTCGGAGAGGGTTAGAATCCCCCCCGTTTTGCTCCATGGTGTCACGACTTCTTGGTTCTCTTCTTCCTTGCAGCCGCCAGCTTCTCACCCAGGCCACGCTGTTTGGCCACTTTCCGCCTTTTTGCGCTCAGTGAGGTGGCCGTTAGAGCCTGGCTTGCCTTGAACCCGTGCTTTTTCTTGTACTCCTTCGGCAGCAGTGCGTGAGACTTCAGGTGGCTTCGTGATAGCTGCTTGAATTCCTTTCCGCACTCAAGGCATATGACCTTGTTTCGTTGGATTGAGGCTGCAGGCTCCATAATCACCGCAGCACCGCCCGATGGGGGGATTGCTGTGGCAACACCTTCCTCCTGATCCCTCACCCTTCTCAGAGATGCGTACGTCTTGGTTAAAGCTTCACTCAGCTCCTCAGCCGACATTCTTGCGACTCCTGCCTGGGACGCGACAATATCAGCCGCCATCTCGGTTAATGTTTTTGCCATGTCTATGTCCTCCTTTGGGGTTGTTATTAGAATCCTATAGCATGAAAGACAAAGATGTTCAAGTCACTTTATTGATTAAATCGAGGATCGAGTGTTATGATTTCGAATTAGGGGTGCAAGCAGTCATCGACTAG
Source organism: uncultured Thermodesulfobacteriota bacterium (assembly GCA_964348185.1). Classification (GTDB taxonomy): domain Bacteria; phylum Desulfobacterota; class BSN033; order WVXP01; family WVXP01; genus CAYGBW01. Next base: position 3,394 of record CAYGBW010000063.1, read on the forward strand.
AATCCATAAATCGGAAATGCAAAACACAGGTGAGAGGAGCAGCGTGCTATGGAAAAGGTCAACCAAGAACCTAAAGTTCAGAATCAGAACCGGATGAAATCCGAGGTTTGGGACGCGATTATCATTGGAGGAGGACCGACTGCAGTCGGCGCTGGGGTTTACGCTGCCGGGCAGAAACTAAGAACCCTTGTTATTGCAGCAGAATTCGGTGGACAGTCTACCGCCTCCGGGACGATCAGAAACTGGATCGGATTCAAAGAAATATCTGGTCTCGAACTTGCAAAGATGCTAGAGGACCATTTACGCGCTCAGGAAGGGATTGAAATCAAAGAAACCGAGATTGTGGTCTCAGTACGAGAAAAAAGCGGACGGGCATTTGGAATCGAGGGGTGCATTTTCGAGATTACGACCGAAGCGGGCAATACCTATCACTCAAGAACGGTCATTATCGGATCTGGCGCTAAACACAAGGAGCTCGGTGTTCCTGGAGAAAGGAAATTGCAGGGCAGAGGAGTTGCTTATTGTTCCACGTGTGATGCGTTTTTCTACGGGGGCAAGAAGGTCGCTGTGGTGGGAAGTGGGAACTCCGCCCTGGAAAGTGTGCTTGACTTGGCGGCTAACAAGGCTGAGCAGATATACCTGCTTATCCGCGGCCCCGAACCCAAGGGTTCCCTTATCAACCGGGAGAAGGTGCAGCAACTCCCACGGGTGATCATTGTCCCCAACGTGGTAGTCACGGAGATACTCGGAGAAAACGATGTGACTGGAGTGCGCTACGAGCACAAAGCAAACGGAACGAGTGAGGAGTTAGCCGTAGATGGCGTGTTTGTTGCGATTGGCTCAAAGCCGAACACAGAAATGGTACGGGGGTTAGTAGAAATGAACGAAGATGGCGAGATCATTATTGATCATGAAACCGCCAAGACTTCCAAGAAAGGCGTGTTTGCAGGAGGAGACGCCACCAAAACGAAGCACAAGCAGAATAACATCGGGGCAGCGCATGGTTTAGCCGCCGCGCTCTCCGCCTATGAATATCTTTCGAACATTGAACGACACAGTCCATGCGCCGAAAGGGAGGAACAAGAGGAAGAGGTGACCCGGGTCGTCGGATAGAATCAGTTTCTCAGCCCATGAACTCAGGGAGAGGAGTTGCGTTGCTGCCTTTCCCCCTTTTGGCCGACTCGATTGCCCTTTCCCCGCGGATGGCCGGACACACTGAGTCGACTCCAAATCCACACTTCTCACCCACCCCTGTGGCAGAATTGTAGACCTGACCAGAGAACTCACCCTTTGTAGACGAAACTCTCTATTTTTTCGTCTTAAATGAGTAAAAAGAGTGGGAACGGGCGTCAGGGGAAGGAGCGAGATGGACAGGTGATGAACGACCGCGATCATCACGGGCAAGCTCAGGTCCGTGCAGCAGTCACTGATCATCAGGTGACGTCACTGGTCGAAATGGCCAGGGACGGAGACAGAAGGGCGTTTGAACAGCTCGTGAACCTTTTCCAAGAGGGGATCTTTCGAATGGTCTACTATCGCACCTGGTCCACCACGGATGCGGAAGATCTGACGCAAGAGACTTTCATGCGAGCGTACAGGAGTTTTTCCAAATTGAAGAATCCAGACCGTTTCCGGCCCTGGCTCTTCAGCATCGCGTTGAACAGGGTTTGGGATTTCCTGCGAAGGAAGCGGTTTCTTGCCTTCTTTGAAACTTCAGTGGACGACGGCGAACCTGACCGGTTCAACACAGAAGCCAGTGACAGTCCTGGAGCCCTGGATCTCGTTCTGAGGCATGAGTTCTGGGAACAGGTGAAGCGATTTTCGAATTGTCTCTCTCGCTGGGAGCGAGAGGTGTTTATGTTGAGGTTCATGGAGTATCTCACGACAAGAGAAATAGCAGAAGTCCTGGACAGAAGCGAAAGTGCTGTCAAAACCCATCTCTACCGGGCAATCAAAAAGCTGAAACAGGACTCTGGACTCCTTCGATTCCTTGAGGAGGAAAACCCGTGAAAAAGAACGGTCACTTGAGCGAAGACCAGCTCATCTGGGCGGTGGTGGACGAGGCCGAGCTACCCGCCCCAGTGAGGGATCATCTCTCCACATGTTCGATGTGCCGGACCCGGGAAAAACGGCTTGTGGGGGATTTATCGCGGCTGGGCCAAGCGGCGGAGCGTCTCGCCCCGGTTCCCGGGAGAAAGGTTGAATTGCCCCAACCGGAACCGGAAGCTTCTCACCGATGGTTGTGGAACTGGCGGATCGCCCTTGGGGCAGGCGTTGTTACAGCGCTGATGGTCATCGGCATATGGTTTGCCCTGCTCTTGACTGCACCGGAAAAAGGGGTTCCCAGACTGGCCCGGGAAGTCCGGGAGGATGAGCGGCTTATGGCCGAGGTCAGAGTGCTTGAAGAGTACGCTCTCTCCCCCCTTCATTTGGAAATTACCGGGACGTCTTACTGGGTCCTCGACGAGGAGTTTATGGACTTTGTGGTCCCGTCCCTAGAGGATATCACATCATCCTAACTCTGGAGGTGTACCATGGTGAGGAAAGTATTGGGTGGAATGCTTCTGCTGGTTTGGTTGGGTGTACCGGTCGTTCCTGCGGCGGAACGGGGAGCGATCGGTTCCGAAGTCCCTCAGGGGAAATGGTGGAAAAGGCCGGCCCTGGAAAAAGAGCTCAGGTTGAACGACGAGGAGAAAGGCAAGCTCGATGAGCACTTCCTCAACTACCGCCGGAGGCTGCTCGATCTCAAAAGCGTCATGGAGAAGGGCTGGCTCGAGCTCGATAATATACTCGAACAGGAGAAACTGGACGAGGCCGCGGCCGCGGAGCAGTTCAAGCGGGTAAACGCGGCACGGGCCGACCTCGCCGCGGAGGGTTTCCAATTCCTTCTCGAGGTGAGAAAGATCCTGGGCCCCGACCGCTATCAACGCCTCAAGGACCTGTTCAAGGAGTTCAGGGAGAAAAGGAGAAAAAACCGTTAGGGGAAGCGTTGATGAGGGCGAACAGCCCAAAGGCCGCAATAATTGCGGCGGAGGCTCTGTTCATCCACCGCGGCCCGTAAGAGTCGAACGTTGCCCGGAAAATGGAGACACCACCGCTCAGACTTAGCCACCGTAGAGTTGACCCGAGGAATAAACCGAAGACCCATAGCCCCGGAGGAAGATAGCTTCCCTCTGCACTTGTCATCCCCAATCCCGCAAATATCGCTGCAAAGGACAGAATGGTCATTGGATTCGCAAGGGTCAGGAAGAACGTCGACCCCTATGCACCCAGGAGGCCCTTCCCTTTGGCCGAGGCTGCTCGTGTGGTGGGTCTGGCCAGGAGCGTCTTCAGTCCCAGATAGCAGAGAAACACCCCACCGACGAGGCGAAACCATGTCTGTTGAGTGAGCAAGAGTTGGCGGGTCCTTGAGTTCTCAGAAAATCTCTAGTCACAGACCTTTCTGAAATTGCACCGGTCCCGGATCCTAGTGTCCTCGACCTTCTTGAAGAATCTCTCCGCTTTGGGCATATTCCTCTCCACATCAGTGAGCAGAGATTGCATATCGATGATGCTTCCCCTGATGTATGCCTTGACATTCTCGATTCTTCCCGGGGTGACGAAGAATTCAGCACCCTCGTCGGCCAGCAGATTGTATTCCATGAGCTTCACATTCTCGGGTTTGACCCCCCATTTTTTCACGGCATACATCGCATAACAGGCCAGCTGAAGGGAGATTTCGCTATTGGAACCCCGACCCGTCTTCCAGTCGATGATGGTGATACCCTCGGCGGTTCGGAAACTGCAGTCGATGACCGCCCAGATCTTTGTCCCATCAAAGTAAAAAGATGAAAAGTCCTCAATCTCCAACACATCTTGCGGAGGCAGTCCCTTGAGCATTGCGAATATCTCGGAGTTGTAGAAGTTCCTCAGGCATTGTTCAACATCATCTGCGGTTTTCTTCCACTCCGTATCCAAGAGGGGTACATCATATTCATGCTCAAAAAGGCCGCCAGTCTTTGGGTAGATCAGATATCGCTTTTCCCTAGACGACCTGAACTCATCCCTCATCTGGTTGAGGGTAATGGAAACAATCTGATCCACATCAAGGATCGAGATACCCCGCCGAAGGTTTCTCAAACTGTGTTTTATACTTTTATGAATCTTTTCGCCTGCCCACATATGGCGATTCTTAAGATTCTTGAGAACGTAGATCTGCCTTGTTCTTTCCGGAGCCCCCTTTTCCCAGCCACCCCAGTACCCGTAGTAGTTAAAGTAGTATTGCCTAGGGCAGGTTTGAAAAACCTCGTCCCTGGATTTGGACCATGAGAATTCATTTCGGATTTCATTCATGGGTAATGCGCTTTCCTCAGGGGGAGATTCCCCTTCTCCGACTTCGCACCCTGTTCATTTCGGGTTTACTATGATTTGGATGAACCTGTCAAGCTCCATCGGCGAAACGGCTCTCGGAGGTTCGTCACGCCAATTGTTGTCCGTTGTCCGTAGCCCGTTGTTCAGAGATTAAGGCTAGGAATGAGAGACGATACTCAGCAGAGCCTCAAGCTGCTCCATTCCCTATCCAATGATTTGAGGGTATCCTTGCCACTGATCCCTGATATGTCGGAGCTGATTTGATTTTTCCAGACTCTGACTGTTATCATAAGGGCACCCCCTCCGAGAAAGGCTGGGAAATGACCTTCCGTTCCCTGTTGCAGCCATCACCAAGTAGCGGACAATGGGGTTTCCATGTCACTGCTTCGCTTTTTGCTCAAAGACAGGTCTGAGGAAATCGAGAAATCCCTCTCGATTTGTTAACCCTGTCCCGTGTTTGTGGCATTGGCGACAGAAACCGTTTATCACTACCGGTGCAGTAGCGTAGAATCGGCCGCTAACAAAGCTAACCCATGAAGCCCCGGGTCGAGCGATGACAGTTCATTCAGAAATACTCCGCAAGCTGTTCAATATCCATCCTGAGGAAAACAGGGCTTTCGGGTGGACGGGTGGATTGATGTTTCTCATCCTTTTCAGCGAAATGGTCTTTGCGAACTTCGCCGATACCGCCTTTATCAAGAGATTCGGTGTCCAGTATCTCCCGGAAATGTTTGTCATTGATGCCCTGATCGTCTTCTTTGTCATGGACATCCTCCGGGGATTGGTAGGAAAGTACGCTGCCACAACACTCTTGGCCCGGATTTTCGTGATCTTTGCCGCCATTGAGCTCCTCTGTCGGTTTTTGATCTACCTCGACTTCGCCCTCCTCTACCCGGCCATGTACATCTTGCGGCAGCAATTCGACGGTGTGATGCTCGTGATTTTCTGGAACATTTGCAACGACATCTTCAATACGCGCCAGGCCAAGAGGATCTTCCCCCTGGTCACCGCGGGGGGAATTCTCGGGCGGATTTTGGGAAGCTTCTCCACAAATCTCCTGAGCCAGGTGACGGGTCTTGACAATCTTCTTTTCATCTCTGCAGGCGTTTTGGTTCTGGGGGCGATAGCCAGCCACCGCATCGGCGAGATCTTCCCTGCTCCCGTTGTCCCCCCGTGGGCTCAGATCCCAGAGAAAAAGGGCTTGTCTTCTCCCATTGCTGGTCTCAAAGAGATGACCCTTCTCGCCAAAGGCTCCACGCTCTTCCTACTTCTTGCCGCTATCAGGGTCCTGCCGAACATCGTCGGCCCCATGTTCGATTTCCAGTTCAACGTTATTGTTGACAGCCGCTTTACCTCAGAGGGGGGGTTGGTGCAATTCTTTGGGGCCTTCAGGGGGGTCTTGAACATCATCATTTTCGTGTTTCTCATGTTTGTGGGGAAGGTTTACATTCGGGTCGGGATCCCCAATGCCCTTCTCCTTCGTCCGGGGAACTACTTTTTCGTTTTTTCCCTCCTCCTCTTTCGATTTGACATTCTCCTCGGCATCTACGCGAGGATAAGCCTTAGCGTCCTCACGATGACCATGCACAATCCTGCCAACAACATCATCATCAACCTATTCCCGGATGAATTCAGGGCAAAGATCCGCCCCATTCTCCAGGTGGTCTCACGGGCAGGAAGCCTTGCTGGATCCCTGATTCTACTGGGGCTCAAGGCCTTTATCCATGCCAGATACTTCTCCGTCTTTGGCCTCCTTTTCGTGACCACCTGGATTCTGGTGACCTCTCGCCTGAGAGGAAAGTATTCATCCTTCCTGCTGGAGAGTCTCTTGGAAAAACAGGTCGATTTTCAGGAACTCGAGGAGGTGGATCTGACCGTTCTGGTCCAGGAGGAGAGGACGCTGAACCGGCTGCTCCACGGTCTGCGCCACGAGACAGGCACAGCTGCCACCCTCTGCGCTCTCATCCTGTTCGAGGCCCAATATCCCAAACTCGGTGAGGCCATTCTCTCGGTTCTCCCGGAAAAAGATCTGCCCATCCAGGTCGATTTGCTCGAAATGCTGCGACCTGGAGATGCCCCCGTCGTTGTGCCGGCCCTTCTTGAAATGGCTGAGATGGCGCCACACGGACTTCTGCCCCATCTCGTCAGAACGGTTGGACGGCTCGCTCCAGACGAGAATATCGACTTTCTCACTCGAACCTGTGAGGTTGGTGAGAAGAGCGTCCAGGCAGAGGCCCTTGTCTGGCTCTATCGCACCGGGATGGGCGCAAAGGGATATCCCATGCTCTCAGAGAGACTCGAAAGTCGAGATCCTGAAACCCTTCTTCTGGCGATCACGACCGTGGCGAGAACGGGGGAGAAGAAACTGGAGGAGCGCCTCCATGCCATTCTTGAGGGGTCAACAGATCCGAGGATACAGGCCACAACCCTTGAGACCCTTGGCATTCTGGATACGGACCAACGGAACGAGCGAATCATGCCATGGCTCCAAAGCCCCAATCCCGGAGTGAGACGGGCTGCGGTTTCGGCTCTAGACCTCAATGACGAAAAGGCCCTCCCGTGGGCCATCCATATGCTCGGAGACGAATCGGCAGGGATGAGGGAGGCGGCTTTCAAAAGAATCGGCCAGATCGAAAAGCGGGCGGTTCCCGCCCTACTCAAGGCTCTCCATTCTCCCAAGCGGAAGGTCAAGAACGGCATTCTCCGCCTTCTGGAGAGACTTGAGGTCAAGGACGTGGAGTTTTCCGAGTTCATCACCCGGGAAATCCGTTCAGCATACGAGAACATCGATGCCACCAGGGCGCTGAAGGCCCTCAGAGAAACGCCTGCTCTGGAACTTCTGATCCAGCATCTGGAGGATAAGAACGACGATGCGGTATTTAGCGTTTTTCGGATCCTGGAGGTTCAAGGGGGAGGCAGTCAGATGCGGACGATCTACCGGGGAGTCAAGGCCAAGGCCAGGGAAAAGGCCAATGCCCTGGAGGCTCTGGAACACACCCTCCACCCTAGCCTTTGCCGGGATTTGATTCCCCTCCTCGATGACATCCCGACCACAGAGAAGCTCAGGATTGCCCGGAGACGGTTCGGTATCTCTCGAGAGAGACCGTCCGATCCTGAGCCTGTCCTGAAGAAGCTTCTGGACAGTGAGGATCCCATCACTCAGATGTGTGCTCTGTCTGTCATCGGGGAGAGGCGGATGGAGGGGTTTCTAGAGAGGATCAGAGTTCTCCAGGGTCATTCGGACCCGGCCGTCCAGGAGACAGCGAGACAGACTCTGGAGAGGATAAGGGGCATCGATCACAGAGAAAGGGGAGCGTCCATGTTGTCAACCATGGACAAGATGATTCATCTCAAGAAAATCTATATCTTTTCTGATCTTCAGGTCAGAGAGCTGGCCGCCATCAGTTCAGTGACCGTGGAAAGAGACTACCCCAAGAGGGAGATTGTGGTCAGAGAAGGTGAGCGCGGGGACACCCTGTTTCTCATCATTTCTGGAGAGGTCTCCGTGATTCGGAACCATGGTACAGGCCAGGAGACCCTCATCGCAACGATCGGTAAGGACGACTACTTCGGTGAGATGGCCCTTTTTGAGGATAAACCCAGATCGGCCACGGTCAAGACCAACTCTGACGGGAAACTCCTGGAGCTTGGAAAACTCGAATTCGACGAAATCATGAGAGAGTTCCCTCAGATTTCCATCAATATCTGCCGCGTCTTCAGCCGGCGCATCCGGGAATTACAGAAAAGATTCCTGAACTGAGTTTCACTGCCCTTCAAGGAATTTTGGCGGCAGGGAACCTCCACGCGCCCCTTCCCGGTTCCGGAGGATCATCATCGTGGAGGTTCCATGGGCAAGCATCTTGTCCTCATGATTGACGACCTCAGCCTCGCCCAGGGCAAGTGTCTTGCCAAGCTTGATCCGACGCCCCCTGGCGATCAGTTTCCCCCCTTGGGCTGGAGCCAGATAGTTGACTTTCAGGTCCACGGTAGTCATTCCCGCGTTTTCATCGACCTCAGAAAACACCGCCCAAAAGGCGGCGGCATCGATGATCGAAGCAAAGACACCTCCATGAACAGCCCCGAAAGGCTGGAGGTGTTTGTTTTGCAGATCAATATCGATGAGAGCGTATCCCAAGGCCAATTCACGGATCGACATGGACAGGAGCGAAAAATAGGGGCACCGGTTGACCCAATCACTGACAGCTTGAACATACTCAGGGTTGAGCTTTCCCATAACCGTTCCTTTCACGATCCGCTATCCCGACGACTGCACCCCCCCCACCGTTGGCGCAGGCCTGCCGCCCCCCCCCGTCGCCTGGAGCCGCCACATGCGATGGGTGAGCGGTTTCTGGAGAATATAAGGCACTCAATCCCCCAGGTCAATGGGAACGAGTGACGGGACTTTCCAGACTTTTTGCCTTCCCCTTGCCGACCTGG
>CAYGBW010000064.1:0-8456 GCA_964348185.1 uncultured Thermodesulfobacteriota bacterium
CTTCCGAACTCGGCCTGGCGGCCTCAGACAGCGGAATCTCGCCCCTTCGGGGACACTCTCCTTCGGCAAGCTCAGGACAGGCTCTTCGCCAAGACGGGTCGACCCAAAAACTCCGTAATGTTCGCTTCGAGGACATTTTTCGGTGACGACTACTAATTTGGACCAATCTTGAGTGTCTATCAAAGATCTAGATCTAAGAGCCTCGACGGGTTCACTTCATCTGTGTTCAATCCACTCCTCCGGAATCTCCCGCCTTAACAGATTCCTTGACTTCCCCTGATGGGTGTCGCTTCAATAGCCAAAGAAGGCCATGGCATTCACCCAGGCACTGGTGGATAAGAAAGAAGTCTGGCTGGAGTGTGTACAATCCCCCTATCGGTCACAGGGACAAATCTGGCCGGATTCTCGCACAGGTCTATTTAAGGGATCTCTTTTAAATGCTGAGCTTTCAGATGAGAATTCAAGGGAGAATCACGGAGGTCATTTAAATGGCACCCAAAAGGACTATAGGCCCTGTCTCGCTTATCCTCGGGATCGTGACCCTGATCGTCTCAGTGGCGGCGGGCGTCATCGCCCTTGGGCGAATAACAGCATGAGGTGTCTGGCAAAAAGAGACCAGCACGGATTCCACTGAATTACGGACTCACTCAATTGACAACCTTTTTGTCTAACTCTCGGATCCGCTGGCTGAAGACCCGGTTGATGTTGATGGAAATCTGAGGGAACTCCCTCATAATCTCCTCGAATTCAAGTTTTCCGAGAACGAGCACTTTCGCTTCCGTGTCTGTCTTGACACTGGCCGATCTGGGTTTGTCATCAAAGAGGGACATCTCCCCGAAGTAGTCGTCTTGACTAATCTTGGCCAGGAAGGTTTCGTGCTCGGTGCCAAGGTCCCGAATCACGGAGACCTCCCCAGAAAGGATAAGAAACATGGTGTCTCCCGACTCGTCTTCTTTGACAACGATCTCGTCCTTCGGAAAGTCTCTCTCCTCTGCCACTGAACTGATGGCTGCCAGTTCCCTGACCTGGAGGTCAGAGAAGATATGGATCTTCTTTAGGTGAATGATCTTGTCCATGGTTGAAAGCATTGGCTCTCCCCTCCCGTTCCGATCAATTACGCCGAGTGTTTGCAAAGCCTGTCTTGCTGTCTCTTGGACCGCCGGGTCCGGATAGTCCCGAAGGGCTTGCACTTTCTCTGAAAAACCTTCCATTCGCCCGGCTCCGATGACATAGAGGGCACACATCTGGGTCATGGGGTCCTCACTCTCTAGGAAGCCTGCGATGACGGCCGAGGAATCAGCGCGTTTCTCTTTGGCCATACCGAATTGTTTCTGGGCAACCTTGAGCTTCTCTTCAGCAGCGATGTCGTCCACCAGAGGGACGAGTACCCTCGAAAGCGCAGGGTTGAGGCTAGCTTCGAGCGCTTCAAGGGCATTCGCTTTTTCCCTCGCCGCAGCCTTCAATCCCCGGTAGATGATTCGCATCTTAGTGCCTCCCCCTTCAACTTCGAGGATGCGGAAAATGTTGAACACGGCATCGTCGTTCTTGTCTCCTAGATGGTGCGTCAAAAGCCCGAGGGCAGGCGTTTCTTCAAGCGCCTTTAACTCCTGGATGGCATGGATGTTTCGGTAGGCCAATTGGATTTCCCGGGTGATGAATTCGGAAAACGCCACGTCCTTGACCTCAAGTTTCTCCAGGAGCCGCAAGACCCCATCCTTCAAGTCTCTTTTGGGGGAGTTGAGGGATTTGAGCAGCAGAGGAACGGCTCGCTTGTCGATCTGGCTGATTCTTTTGAGTGCCGCCTCTCTCACGTCGGTGGATTCATCACCGAGCATTTCGATGGCCCCTTCGACGGCCTTTTCATCGTCGAGGGCCAGGGCCGAAACCGCAGCCTGTCGCACCTCTGGTTTGGCGCTTTTGAGCCAGCCAATGATCCGTTCGTCTCGCTGGGACGTCTCCAGAATACCCAGGGCCTCGAGGGTTCTCGCCTGTATCTTGGAATCTTTTTCCCTCCCGAGAATGTCATACAGGCGGTCCGCAAACCTCCCGTCGCCTGCTCGAGCCACCGTCGTGAGAGCCAGAGAGAGATCTTCAGGATCGCGACTATCCAGCCACCCCGAAAGGACGGGATAGACTTCCGCCGCCATCTCGGTGCGATAAAGCCCGACAATGGCCTCCGCCTGGACGGCCTTCTCGTCAACCTCGCATGCTCGCCTGAGAAAATCGATGTTTTCGTTAGGAGCCAGCCTCCCAACCGTTCTCACGAGATGGGGCTGGAGCTCCGGGGACGCCTCATCCGTTGTCTCAACGAGAACGGGGACGACCAGGTGCGCATCCTCGGATCGCAGCAGATCGAGCAGATCGACCTGAACGGACAGGTCTTTCTCGGGGAGCACCGAGACAATGGCCTCACCGAGTTTGGCATAGCGGGCCTCAGACAGGATACGGGCACAGAGCGCGGCAGCCGCACCCTTCTCCTCGCGCAAACCCTCCAGCAGCCGGTTGAGGGTCTTTGCGTCCTGAACTAGGACGGTTAGATCCACCTCCTCCAGTTCCCTCAAATCGACCTGTTTTTCTAGAACAGTTTCAAGCAGGAACGCCGAATAGTTTCTTTTCAAACGAAGGGTCATAAGGATCCACATGCCCACAAAAATCAGACCAAAGATGGAGAAATAACTCGCATGGATAAAGGTCTTGAGACCCAGCAGCATCAAGGATCCCAGAAGGCTTCCCGTTCGCGAGGCCATCTGGAGAATAGGACGGATCTTTGCCCTGAATTGATCTGGGAACAGGTTGATGATGATGTTGTTGGCAGGATTGTGCATGGTCGTCGTGAACACGCTGATGCTGATCCTCGCGTATATGCCGACAAAAATATCAAAGCGAAACAGCAGCAGTGAAAAGACGAGAACGTAGTTAGCCGGGCGAAAGAGAAGGGCATTGGGGATCCCGAGCCGAGTGTAAACCTTCCCGACAAACATGAGAAGCACAAAGGAGATGATATTCAGAACCCCCCTTATGGCCGAATAGAATTGAATCAGCCCGCCTTCCGAGTCAAAGCTCTGGTCGACAATGACGCTGTACTGGAAATCAAACATGGGAGCGATGATGTTCGGTAGCACCCGGATTGCGGCAAGAAGCACGAAAAGCAGGGAACCCTTGGCCAAAAGGCTCATCTCTTTGAAGCCGGCAACGGGAGAAGACCATCCCTTTTTCTTTGAGTCCTGAGCACTCGGAGCAGCCATGGGAGGGGGGAAGAGCTCTCCGATCCGGCGGCTGCCCACGGCTCCCAGAAGCAGCAAGCCCGCGGAGATAACAAGAAGATTGTCAAGGCTTGTTGCCCGGCTTAGAAGATTTGTGGAGAAATTTCCCAAGACGCGCCCTAGAATCCCCACTGCGGTGATCAGGGGAAACATCCTTTTGGACTGGCGCGTGTCGAAGATGTCGTTGCAGATGTTCCAGAAGACGATGAAGAGTATCCCTGTAAACTGTAACCGTAAGAGATACATGAAGGGGTAGAGCATAGAAATATCGAAGGGAATCAGGAAACGGCAGAAAATCTGAACGGCGGCGAAAATCACAGCCATTCGGGTCAGGAGCGTGGTGGCTGAGTATCTGTCCACCAGCCCCCGAAGCAGATCCAAAACAAAGAACACAATAACGGCATCGATAAGAAACATCTCCGGGAGGTGTTGGACACCGAATCGCTTGATGAAGGCGGTATCGGCAAAATTCCCGAAAAGCATTTCGCTGAAGAAGAGGAGAAAAATCAATCCGCTGGTCCAGCCGAAAGCCCGCTTCTCGTCGGGGCGTACATCAAATAGTTTCGCTAGAATCGGAGAGAGAATCTTCATATGTGACTCCAGTTAGTTGCCACTGAAAAAACGCATTTTCGGTCTCTGAACGAAGTCTTTGACCCGTGCTAAGGCTTCCGTCTCAGGCGGATCAGACAGCTGAACCTCGCCCCTCGGGGCCACTCCCTTCGCCAAGACGGGTGGACCCAAAAACCCCCTACTTTAGAGATGAGGACGGAGCTCATCGAGGAGGTCGAGCGCCTTTCGTGGGATGCCTGTTATACAGATTATGTCCCTTTGGCTCGTCTCACATCAACTGGAACCGGAAGGTCCCAATACTCTCAAAAAAATTGAAGACGGATTGATCCTGGATCTCCAGGGTGCGCTAGAGGAACTATTCGAAACAGAGGGGTTGAAGCAAGGGGATGCGCATTTCCGCTAGATCGCGAGCGATCACATCCAACTGTTCGAAAGTCTTTGCCCTCCAGATCAAGAGCATATAGTCATAGTAGCTTCCATCGGGGATTATTCCCTTTTCTCTTAACTTCTTCACCGATCTTCTCAGATCGGTGAGCCTCTTTCTGAAGGTCGATGTCTCAGTTTCGTTGTTCACGGTTGTCCTCCTTTTTCTCTCACTCACAAAAGGAGAAGGTTGAAAGGATACACGCCGTTATAATATGAAAGCTACCCGTTACTCTGGGAAAAATACATGGGGTGGATCCTGTATTTTTTGAAGAAAAACATGGTATTTTGGAAGGTTACTCGCCTTCGCCAGAATGCCCCGTGCGAAAGCGCGGGGAGCTTCACTCATCCGAATGGATCTTTTGAAATTTCCCTAAAAAAACCAATTGACGGCCGCAAAGGCACCCCCCTTGACTTTTACCGCCTTTCTGGAAATACTATCTGAGTCACCATCAAAATACATTATGAATTCTTCCAGAATACAGTATTTGCCTGATTTCATTCTCGCCCGGTCTGATTAGAATCAATTGAGGGGGCGTTTAGATGATCGCACTCCCCAAAACAAGACTCTGAATGGGGAACGAGACCCAGAGACCATGGTCATCTTATTTGGTGGCAGTGACCAGGGGGCCTTACCGACCCTCGCCCGTTCATTGGGTTTTGACGATTACCTCCCCAAGCCCCCTGGCCTAGATGAACTGGCGGAGAAAGTGGCCAATTGCCTTGAGAGGCTGGAAGATAACCGTGGTATGCAAGAGCGATCGGAACAAGGGAAGGGCTCAGGCTATCCTTTCTCAGGGCCAGGGATTTATCCGACATATTCCGTTCCCTAACTTGTCGTCACTGAAAAACGCCCCCGACCCTCTCTGCACAGAGTTTTTGACCCGTTCTAAGGCTCGGTCGTTCGATCCTCCGAACTCGGCCTGGCGGCCTCAGACAGCGGAATCTCGCCCCTTCGGGGACACTCTCCTTCGACAAGCTCAGGACAGGCTCTTCGCCAAGACGGGTAGCCCCAAAAACTCCGTAATGTTCGCTCCAGGGACATTTTTCAGTGACGACTAACTTGATGAGATGATGAGGGCTTCTATGGAGGTTGAAAAGAGAAAACACCCTCGGTTTGAAGCGGTCTGGCCGATTCGGTTCAATTTGAATCCCGACTACCACTACGTGCCTGCAATCAGGAAGATGGGGGTGGGAGGAACGATCCGCAACATTTCATTGGAGGGTCTACTGATCGATGCCCGGATGGATTTGCTCGACGTGTGCCAGATTTTCTCTGAAGAGAAGGAGGGGGATTCGGCTTTTCAACTGGAAGTGGTGCTGACAGATTCCAGGGAGATGCGACGGTTCCTCAGGGGGGTAGTGCGGTGGTATCGAGTCGGCGAACCAGAGAGGAATATCCGGCACTTCCAGGCGGGCCTCTTTTTGATGGATCCCGAAAGCCGGGCGATCGCCAGGAACATTGTCGAATCGATCACTCCGACGACACTGAACCGAGGGCCAGCGGCCCCTCTCAAGACGGATCTGAACTGAAAATGCGCGGTTGAAAAAAACTCTTGACAAGGGTCTCCAAGCCATGTAGTGTCTAAGCAATCACTCAAATTGGAATGGAAGATGGAAAGTAAGCAGGCTGAATTATTCAAGGTTTTAGGCGTCGAATCGCGCATCAGGATCATTGATCTCCTCAAGCAAAAAGGGCCTCTCGGCGCAAACAAGATGTCGGAGTTGTTGGGTATCACGCCCTCTGCCGTTTCGCAACATCTGAAGGTTCTCAAACATGCGGGATTGGTTCGGAATGAGCGGAAAGGATACTGGATACCCTATGAGGTAGACCCCGTTGCCCTCCAAGAATGTCGGGAACTCCTCTCCGGGGTCTGCGCTTGCGGCTGTTTAGGGACCTGTCGAACCAACGAGCCAGGACGGAGTGAGGCCCAAAACGAGGTTGCCCTTTTGAGAAAATACGAGCGGCAGCTTCAGAATGAGCTCCAAGAGGTTCGAGCACGAATCGAGCAACTGACTAAGGAGGGATAATCTCTTTTTATTTTCCTTTCTTGTTCAGCATCTGCTAAAATGCTGAATTATCTTGCTAACTGGCAGCAAGGACAAAAATGGTCATAGACGACGGTATAAAACCATTGTGGGAGAGGAGGTGATTAAGGATGTGTCAACCAAGGGCAAGTCAGATGTATGGGGGTGTGGCGGGTTGCACCTGTGGTTGTCGCGGTTTCGGATGCGGTCCATCATTCCGGCGTTTCTTTTCATCCAAGGAGGAAAAGGAATGCCTGGAAACCTACAGGGACCAGTTGAAGAAGGAGTTGGCCGGGGTAGAGGAACGTATGAAGGAACTTAAGGGAAAATGAGAACAACAGAGACAGAAAGGAGGTGATACAGACCGCAGGCGAGAAGCAGAGTCCTTGATTGCAATCTAACCCGTCGCCACTGAAAGATGTCCCTAAAGTGAACATTACAGAGTTTTTGGGGTCTCCATCTTGGGGAGAGCCTGTCCTGAGCTTGCCGAAGGAGAGTGTCCCCGAAGAGGCGAATCTCCGCTATCTGATCCGCCTCAGCCGGAAGCCTTAGAGCGGTTCAAAAACTCCGTAGACAGAGCGGAGGGGACTTCTTTCAGTGACGACCAACCCGCCAAAAAGGCATAGCCCCATAGGCTGGTCCACCCGAAAAGGGAGAAGGAGCCCTCATTCCCCTCTCTTCTTGACAGATATCCTTGGTCTGCTAGAATTGAAGGTCGCGGATCTCAGTGATGATCCCTAGGGGATGGAAATCCGAGACCCTCATGAGGTCGCAGGCTCGCTTGATTCACCTCGAAGTCTCGGCTTATTTCTGCCCTCCCCCAACAAAGCCTAGATCTGAGTCGCCTTACTCGAGGACACGAGGAGGCTCAACCTTGGAACATACATCGACAGGAACGACGCGTATCGTTCTGGGGATTCCTACCGGGTCACTGTCGACATTCTTGGAGAGGCGGGGTGTGTATGTGGCTTTGGTGGTGGTCGTCCTCATTTCGGCCCTCCTTTCCCCGGCTTTTTTAAAGTTTTCTAACGTACTCAACGTACTCCGAGCGGCCGCCGTGTTGGGTATCGTAAGTATTGGCCAAACAATGGTCATTCTGGGGGGGGGCATCGACCTGTCGGTGGGAGGTGTGATGGGCACGGTGGCAATCTTTATTTCGGAGTTTACCGGCGGTAGCGATGAGAACGTCGCCATCGCCATTGCTGCTTGTTTGCTAATTGGAGTGGTCATCGGTTGGATCAATGGGTTACTCATCACGAAACGCAATATCCCTCCCTTTGTCGCTACACTGGGGATGCTCATTTTCGTTGAGGGGGTGAGATTTGCCTACACTCGAGGTGTCATTAGCGGCAGGCCGGCCCCGTTTGTCCGTGTTCTCGCTTCGATCATAGGCCCTATTCCGATTCCCGTGGTCATCATGGCTGTTCTAGCCGTGATCGTGGGCGTGATGCTCCGGAAGACAGGGTTTGGGCGGCAGCTATATGCCACGGGCGGCAATCGCGAAGCGGCTCGTTTCTCTGGGATCAATGTGGTGCGCGTTGCCATAATCACTTAGGGCCTCGGCTGTCTGTTTACTGCCATCGCGGGGCTGCTTTTGAGCGGCTATATTGGTTACGGCGACCGATATCTGGGCCGAGGCTTTGACCTGGATTCGATTGCTGCCGTGGTCGTGGGTGGGACAAGTTTTGCCGGCGGCCGGGGCGGTATCGGTGGTACAATCGCTGGAGTATTACTGCTCACAGCGCTGTTTAACATCGTGTTGATTCTCAACTTGCAAGTCCATTACCAACTGATCTTGAAAGGCATTGTCATAATCGGGGCGGTCATGGTCTACTCGATGCAGACGCGCTTTGAAGGCTAAAGACCTGAGAAAGGAGGTGGTCAAGAAAGGTCGTTTGTATCCGGCCATGGGCAATACGAACGAGTATTCATGAGGATTTGTTTTCGGATGTCAACGAATCACCTACAAGAGAGGAGGGCTTGGGAAAATGGACGAGCAACGTTTTATCAACTCCCTGCTGGAGAAAGTCGAAAAGGGGCAACTAAGCCGGAGAGGGTTCATCCTGGCGACAGGGGGAATGGTTGGCCTAACAGGCGCCTATTCGCTCCTGGGAAACGCTGGGCTGGTGAGGCCAACCGCTACTGCCGAGGCGGCTACCGTGAGCCAGGCAG
>CAYGBW010000065.1:0-20635 GCA_964348185.1 uncultured Thermodesulfobacteriota bacterium
CCTTTCCATGTGCCAACGAGGACAGGTTTGTCCTTGAAACCATCGGGATAGTAACCTGACGGCGCATCAAACCACGGGAGATCGGAATAGTCTGAAAGATCGGGCTCCCAGAGATCCACTTCCAGGCCGAGGTTACGGAGCTTTATTGCCATATACTCCTGTATATCCCTGTAAGGACCTCCAACAAGACTCTTAAACCTCAGGAGGTCCTTGAGCAGAAAAACCGCTCTCTCTCTGTTTTCATCGATGTATCGATCGATCCGGGATTTCAAACGGTCCTTGTCTTCCATCTTCAACCTTCGACTTGTTTTCAGTGGCAAGTACTTCGATTCATTTTGTACCCTTGAGATAGGCCTTCCTAACGATATCCGTCTCCCTCAGTTCCCTGGGATTGCCTTGGGCTGTGATCCGCCCTTTCTGCAACACATAGCCTCCGTCTGCAATGGAGAGGGCCTTTGCAGCGTTCTGCTCGATGAGAAGAATTGTGATCTTTTCTTCCTTATTGATTCGGTTGATGGTATCAAAGTATTCCTCCACCAACTTCGGGGCCAGCCCTAAGGAGGGTTCATCGAGGAGCAAGATTTTCGGTTTGCTCATCATCCCTCGCCCAATGGCTACCATCCCCTGTTCTCCGCCGCTCAAGGTGCCAGCCGTTTGGTGAAGCCGGGTCTTCAGAATAGGAAAAAGCTGGAAAACACTTTCCAGGCGTTGCCGAAGGTTACGCGTATTCCTGACAAAAAAAGCCCCCAGTCTGAGGTTTTCGAGGACTGTCATTTTGGGGAAAAGGCGTCTTCCTTCGGGAACCACTGAGATCCCAAGTTCGACAATCCGGTTCGTCTTGAGCTGACAGATTGATATCCCCTCGAAAAGAACCTCTCCATGGGTGGGTCTGACCAATCCGATGATCGTCTTGACGGTGGTCGATTTTCCAGCGCCGTTACTGCCAAGAAGGCAGATGAGTTTTCCCCTCTCGATACTGAGGTTGACATCCCTCAGCATAGGAACCCCGTCGTATTCTGTAGAGACACTAATAAGCTCCAGCATATCTGTCTCTTTCCCCCAGATAGGCCTCCAAGACCTCTGAATTCCGGGATATCTCGATGAAGGATCCCTCTGTGATTTTCTGGCCATAGTTTAAGACCACGACACGATCCGCAATATTCTCAATCACCGTCATGTCGTGTTCAATGATGACCATCCCGATGTCGCTCTTCCGCTTCTGAATCTTGAGTATATCCTCCATGAGATGGGTGGTCTCTTCTGGGTCCATCCCCGCTGAGGGTTCATCCAAGAGAAGGAGAATAGGGTCCACGGCAAGGGCCCTGCAAATCTCAAGTCTCCGTCTGTGAGCCTGGGGAAGTTCCCCAGCCTTTTTGTAGCAGTCGTGGGCAAGCTCCTGACTAAAATAGTCAAGGAGTTCTCTGGCCCTATGGGCAGCCTCATTCAGCTCTTTCCTGGCAAAGCGGTTCCGAAAGATCGCGTCATACCATTGGGACTTCTGTCTATGATGCATTCCGATGATCACATTATCCAGAACGCTCAGATTGGAGAACAATCGACTATTCTGAAAGGTTCGAGCGATTCCCCTGCGGGTAATCTCGGAGGGTGGGATCCCGATGATACTCTGCCCCTGAAAGAGAATACTCCCTGAGGTCGGTCTGTAGATTCCGCTAATCAGGTTGAAGAAAGTCGTTTTGCCCGATCCATTTGGGCCGATCAGACCCACGATTTCGCCTCGATCGATGCGGAAGCAGACCTCACTGACCGCCATGAGTCCACCGAATTGAATCGTCAGATCTTTTGTTTCCAGAAGAGGAAGCATCGGGGATCTTCCTTTTTTATTGCCCAAGCCAGAGAGGTGATGAAAACCGTCGTCTATGTCCTTTCAGGCCACAGAAGTTGCTCTCGGTGCCCCATGCTCAGGTGTATTCCCTCAGTTTCTGGGGAAAGAGACCTTGGGGCCGGAAAACCAGAGTAAGGATAACGATGATTCCAAACAACATGAGTCGAAAGTCCTCGAATATTCTGAATTTTTCCGGAAGAAGGGTCAGAAGGACAGCGCCAAAGACAACCCCGAACACGTTGTCCATTCCCCCGAGAATCACCATGGTCACCACAACCACGGAGAGCATGAATTGAAAGTTTTCCGGAGAGATAAAGCCCACATAATGGGCGTAGACCGCACCGGTTACGCCATCGAGAAAGCAGTTGATACAAAAGGACAGAATCTTGTAATTGGCCACATGAATTCCGGAACAACGCGCAGCGATCTCATCTTCCCGAATGGCGTTCCAGGTCAGGCCGGTCCGGGAATTGTGAAGGCGTTGAGAGATGAGGGTATAGACCAAACAGAAGAACAAAACCAGATAGTAATAGTTGGCATGGAAGGGGAGGCTGATCCCAAAGACCTCTATGCCCTGTTTGAAGGAGTGACCGAAGAGGGCCGGTGGCGGAATGTCTGCGATGCCATTGGGACCACCGGTCCACTGGAGGTTATTTAGGAGCAAATAGACGATCAGACCGAAGGCGATCGTCACCAGAGAAAGATAGTAGTCTTTGGTCTTCGTTGTGGGAAGCCCCAGAAGGAAACCCATAAATGAAGCAGCCCCTCCCGCAGCAAAGATCATCAGCCAGAAACTCGCGCCGGTGTGAATCGAAAGCAGAGCAGACGTATAAGCGCCGACCCCATAGGAGGCAGCTGTGGCCAGATTGACGATGTTCGTGCTTCCCAGCTGATAGTTCAAGCCCGTCGCCAGCATGACGTAGATTCCAGCGGTTAGGCAAATGTGGATCAGATAAGGGTTCTTTCTCAGGAGCACGGGAATTGCCATCAGAAAGAGAACCGCGAGGATCACAGAGAGGGTCTTTTCCCTTTGGAAGGTCGAGCTGAGGTAAGCCTGGAGTCTTTCGAATCGATCGAACAGGTACCAGCACGCGCCAACCCCGAGGATCACGAGGATGACCCCCACCGTGTTTTCCATCCTCAGGAAGAGAACGAAAACCGAGAATGCCAACAATTCGCCTAACAGTATCATCACCACGTCCACAGCCCTGTGATGCCTTCCCCTCATCATCGTCACACCTTCTCATATACCCTTTCACCCAAGATTCCTGAGGGCTTGAAAACAAGAAAAAAGATGACCACCAGAAACGCAAAGACATCCTTGTAGGCGGTTCCTCCGGGGATGAAGGCGGATGCGAACGTCTCCACAAATCCGAGGACCAGCCCACCAAAGACTGCGCCATTGATGTTGCCTAAGCCGCCGACAACAGCGGCTGAAAACCCTTTTATACCCCCCATGAGCCCCATATCAAACCGAACGATACTGATATAGGCCCCGTTCAGGATTCCGGCTACCGCACCCAAACCTGAGCCGATGAGAAAGGTCACAGCCACCGTGGCATCGATGTTGATCCCCATCATCATGGCCGCCTCGATATCTTGGGAGATCGCTCGGATGGCTGCACCGACGCGTGTGCACCTGACGAACAGAAACACGGCCGTTATGAGGGCCATTGTCACCGTCAAGATAATCAGATTGTCGTAGCGAAAAGGGATTTGCCCTATGGCAAAGCTCCCCTCGGGGAGGAGCGCTGGGAAAATCTGTGGGTTACTTCCCTGAGGATAAAAGAGTCTGATCGCCTCCCGGATGATGAGTCCTAAGGCCACCGTAGCAACAAGAACCATCAGCAGGGGTGCTTGGCGAAAAGGTTTGATGACGAGTTTTTCAATGACCGAGCCGAGCAGACCCGTCATGGCCGCAGCCGCTGCAACGAGAAGGGGGATAGATATTGCAAGGGGAAGGGCCTCGAAGAAACCACTGGCGGTTCCAAGGGCGTAAAGGATGAGGACCACAAAGCTGCCGAGGATACAGACATCTCCGTGGGAGAAGTGGACGACATTCAACGCACCGAAAAACAGACTGAACCCGATGGCGATCAGGGTGTAGTTGCATCCCAGAAGCAAGCCATTGATGATCTGCTGGACAAACTCAGACACGGGGCTCCTCCCGCGAAACCAGACGAGAGCAGACAAGGATTCCTGGTTGGCTCTCAGAGGTCCCTTGCATGGGTGGGACTGAACAAGGTGGGCTGCCGGAAGACAAAAGGTCCAGGGTTAGGGTTTAGGAAGCATGCGCTTTCCCGAGGCATATTCTGACTTTTCCCATTTCAGCCATTTCCCGTCTTGGCTGACCAATTTGGTGACAAGGGCCAGTTCGGTTTGGCCATTCTCGTCAAAGGTGGTCGTTCCCAGGATGCCCTCATATTTCATCTCCCGAATCGTTTTGGCCATTGAGACTTTGTCATCTGGACCCACCTTCTTGAGGGCCTCGAGAATGATATTGGCCGCCTCGTAAGCGTAAATCCCATAGGCCCCCATGGGTTCTCGATATCCCTGAGCCTCATAGGCCTTTTTGAATTCGATTCCTCCAGCCAGCTCTTCGAGATCAAATCCCGGCTTGGTGATGATGGTCCCTTCTGCTGCTTTACCGGCCACTTCGTTGAATTTTTCGTCAGCGAGTCCGGAAACCGCGCAAAAAACCTTATCCAAGGCAACCTTCTCCATCTGGCTTTTGCTCAGGGCTCCCTCCATGACCACCCCGCCGAAGTAGATCGCTGACGGGTTGAGGCCCTTGATTTTGGTCAGGATGGGTCTGAAATCCGTCGTTCCCACAGGAACGGCGTCGACAGAGACGATCGTTGCCCCGTGCTTTTCAGCCAGGGCCTTGAAGGCCTTGGTGTTCTGTTCCCCATAGTCTGTCGTGTCTGAGAGGATACTGAAGCTTTTGTATCCCAGGTCCTCAATAACCCATCTGGCAAAGGGAACGTTTTCCTGAACCAGGGTGGGGCAGTTGCGGGTGACCTCTGGATAGTTATACTCCGTGATTCTGGGACTGATCGCCCCCCAGACGATAAAGGGGACTTTGAAAGAATGGAAGGTGTGGATCGTTGCCAGGGCGCACGAACTGTTCCAATGGCCACTGGCTGCAACCACTGTCGGGTCTGACACGGCCTTCAGCGCGGCAGAGACGGCCACGGCCGGATCGGATGCGTCATCCAGGGCCATGATTTCGAGGGTATAGGGGAATGTCCCAGACGCGTTGGCCTGTCTTATGGCAAGGTCAAAACAGTTCTTGGCGCCATTGCCCTGGGCAGCATTGGGTCCCGTCAAGGGGCCGAGAAAGGCGATCTTGACCGTCTTGGCCCAGGCCATTTCCCCCGAGGCTGAGAAAACCATGACCCCAGAGACGACGATTACGAAAAAGGCAAGAATAAAAGCAGGTCGTTTCATCGTTTGCTCCTCCCTCCATTGATCCGTTATTTCATCTTCCGGCAGCTCCAGGCTCCCAATATAGGGGAATTGGGAAGAAAAAGCAAGGCTATCGGGGCGTTGGTTTTTTGGGGAGGGGGGAACCGATTCACGGTAAGGGGCTTGAAAAAAAAGAGCTCTGAAGATACCCAGAGCTCTTTCTCACAGAGTTCAGTGGGAAGGGTTACCTCTTCTCTTCCATCTCTTCAAGCTGTCTGTGCAGCTTTTCGGCATTCTCCCTGACAAAGTCTCTCACCTGGCTGTCCAGTTCCTTGTAGTCATCCAAGGCGTCTTTGAAGGCAAACAGGTCCCATTCACACAGAGAAAAAAAGGAGCCATCTTTTGGATCCTTCCAGTGATCGACAATCATGGCGCCATGGAGGGTGCTCTTTGTGAAGGTCTTCAGGGCCTGCTCCACGTGCTGCTCCTCTGAGGAGGCGGACATGTCCCCGGCCGTTGTGGAGGCCATATAGTCCTTGGCGAGGACGGCCACATACGTTTCGAGAACCTTGGCAACCTCCGCCCTGGCCCGATCATCGGCTGTCGAGACCAAGAGGGCCCTGTTTTTGATCCCGGAAGCGATGCCTACGCCGTAAAAAACCTTCCCCTTTTCCACTTCAAAAGCACCGCTCCCCTTGTCAACCCAGGCCGGTCTTGAAGGGGGGGCGGGTTTCTTTGCCCCGCAGCCGACAAAGGCAAACGCTCCCATTGCCACCAAAATGCACAGTACCGGTAGAACTCTTCCTTTCATGGGTATTTCCTCCTTTTCCTGAGTTTATTGATCTTTTCCCTCATCTCCTCCATCAGGTCTTCCATCTCCTCCATGCTGGCAATCAACTCGTCCATGTTGTAGGGATTCTTCTCCGTGAGAATTTCTCCCTCCTGGAACAGATTTTCTCGCTCCTCACCAGGCCCAACTCCGGATTTGTCTCTGCCTTCTGGTTTCCCGGACTTTTCAGAAACCCGCTTTCTCTCTTCCACGGATTCGAGGGCACGCGATTCGAGTGCCGGGGATCGGGATTCAGAATATTGGAGTTTGGAAGGTTTGGGCTCTTCTGATTCCTGAGAGGGTGTATCGTTCGGGGAGACCGATAGGCTCGTCCCCTCTTTCTCCGTCGTCGGTTGAACGTGCCGGATCGCGGCAAACCGGTAACCCAATCGGTCCAGCCATTTGAGGGCTACATTCGATTTGATGGAAAAATTGACATCGGTGATGACCGTGCCATCCCTAGCCTTCCGGGCGATCATCGAGTTGATGCCGATCATGTTCCCCTGATCGTTCAGAAGGGGACCTCCGGAGTTACCCCGGTTAATACTGGCTTCTGTCTGAAAGAGGTTCTTCCCTCTGACACCATTAAAATCCTGCCGCTGGGCACTGATGACGCCCGTTGTCAAGCTCCACAGCCCTCCCTGTTCAGGATGGCCGATGGCAAAGGCTTGATCACCGGTCACGACTTCGTTTGAGTCCCCGAAAGGGACCGGGGTCAGGGGCACATTCACGTCCCTGATTCTGACAAGGGCGAGATCTAGAGGGAGGTCATAGGCCAGAACCTCTCCCCTGTATCGCCTGGAAAGATCGATCCCGTGGCTGCCGGTGACCTTTTCCGGTTTCAAGAAGACCGAGACATCTGAGGGGAGCTTTGAGGGAGGGTCCCGAATGAGAATATGGGCATTGGTAATCACAAGGCCATCCTCCCGGATGATTGATCCAGTGCCCCCTCTTCCCATCTGTGAGCCCTCTAAGGCGAGGATGAAAACCACGGCGGGACTCACCTTCTGGTAAATCTCTCTGGGTGTCATGGCGAGAATCTGATGGGCAGAGAGACAGACCCAGGCCGCAAGAACTGCTAAGATCGCATACATCCTTTGATTTTTCATCATCTCTCACTCCCCTTTGCCGCAAATTGCGTGCCACGATTACCGGCTGCCGTGCTGAGAAAAGACATATAGCGTCATTTCTCTGGCGATATGGGTTGCCAGGGCCTTCCGCAGGTTTCGAACGGCCCGGTCCTCTGCCTGCGCGAGGCTTCGATGGCCTTCCCTACCCGTTTTGTTGACACTGCCAAACACGCGACCCCCTCGCTGATCCACGAGATCGAAATGGGCCCGCCACTGGACATATTTCCATTCCGGCGTTCCTCGGTCCAGGGGTGCGATCTCGACGGTGCCTCTGACCAAGACATCCGCCCTGTCTACATCTTCAGAGACAGAGAACCCCTGTTGATTTAGCCCTTGAACGAGAGCCTCGAGAACCTCTTCGGCACGGCTCCCCCTGATTGATAGACCGATGAAGAAATCCCTCAGCAGAACAGCTTCCAGCTCTCGTTTAATCTCAGAGAAATGGATAGACGGGGGGATCCCTCCTCCAGAGTGGCTGAGGATTCGAAGCTCCGAATTATAGGCTTCTCTGAGGAGGTGCTTCTGAATGGACTGTTTGAGATGCTGTATTCTGATGAGTGTGTCTTCCTCTCCTTCAGCGCGGGTCAGGAGTCTCTGGATTTCCTGGTCGATCTCCTGGATTCTATGCCTCAGGATGGCCGCCGACCGATCTCTATCGAGCACGGCAAGGGCATAGAAGATGGGATCTGGCTTTGTCTCCTCATAGACTTGGGCGATTCTCACCCCTGAAATGACCTTCTGGGTTGAGACCTCGGTAATCTGTTCGATGTTAGAGGATTCTGTTTGGGTCGATTTGCCTTTGGCCGTGGCCTGGAAATACTCCTCGTAGGTCCGGGTGTGAGACGCTATTTCGCTGGTGAATATCTTGGCGATCTCAGATCGGGCATCGTCCTCTGCGGATTGGCGGTCGGGGCCATACCCAACCCCAATCAGGTAGGTCGATGAGGGATACCGGATGCTCTCCCCATCCACCCAATCGGGTCGCTTCCCCTTTGTGATCCGAACCCCCCCTCTCGGTTTCGTTTCGGATGGCCGTTTTCTCCCTTCTCTTTCTCTGGGAGAGGCCTTATGAGGCGCTTCTTCTCTTTCCAGTTCATCAAATGCCTGGTTCGCTCTTTCACGAATCGCTTGTGAGGGGATCTTTGGCTCCTCTGTTGCACATCCTGCGGAGATCAAAAACAGAATCAGGAAGCCAAAACCCCCTGCCTTCAACTGGATCACTTGGGACCCCCTTCTCATCTCTCACTTGGACGAGCCACAACGTAAGAGGTTGCTGACTTTTGTTCGGATTTATTCATCCCTTATTCTAAATCCGAAATACGAAGCACGAAACTCGAAACAAATCCCAAAGCCCAATGCGCTAAATGTTCCAAACGTTATTTGCTGTTACCCGATTCCATCACGAATGCGTTCACCCTCTTGGCCAAACCGAACGGACGGTCTTGATGATCGGATGGTTTGGTATTTTTCTTTTTGACCATTTAAATCGGTTTCGGATTTCGAGATTCGACATTCGGATTTAATGCAAAAATACGCCAGCGTACCATGCAGAACGTTGATCTTCCGACAACAACTGCACTGATTCTCCAACCTGAGTCCTACCGAAGGGTCCGATGGGTGAAGAACCGCTTTTCCCCGGCCTCGACCGTGAAGGGGTCAATCGATGTTGAAAGGACAACCCCCCCACTGGCATCGACAAATTCTATCTCTCCCTCGTACTCTCCTGGGGGAACCAAGACCCTCCCCCCTCTGATCTCCGCAGGGAGCAACCTCCAGTGCCGAACATCTGCATTTTCCGTCACTAGGGCGGCCAGGTTACCCGCAACTTGAACGAGGAAACCCACCATCGCCCCCCCTTCCTCTTCAGCCACTTCGCTCGCTGCCTTGACCGCCAGGTATTTCACTGTGGCCCGGGCAATGGCCTTTGCCTTGATTCTATCGAGTCTGTTTTCCAGATTCCTGGCGGCAATGGAACCGATGTCTTCCATCAACACCGTGGGGAATCGATAGGAGTGATCAGATGTCAGACTCTTGAGGGTGATCACCCCATGGGAAATCCGATAGTCTCTTCTCTCAAAACTCGGGTAGGCGGCCTTGGCCACATATCCATCCGGCATTGGAATCAGCCACTGCTTTTCCACCTTTTCCGGCCCCACCCCATTGTAGTGGACAAAAAGGATCTCTGCCATGCTCTCTTTTTGAGCCGGGCTCACGCAGGCCACATCTGGGTATTCATTCTGGATTTCTTCGGCCTCTTCGAAAAACTCCATGGCTTGGGCCGAGACGATCAGGTTCTCAATGAGACAAGACGGGGAAGAGATCCCGTAGTTTTGCAGATAGTCCGTCTCGTATATTTCTTCAGCCTTCCGGTAGGAGATGAATGCGTCATTGTCCTCTCCCTCCGCCTCGTAGAGGACCCCCATCAAGAAGCGGATAAAAGCGTCTTCTCTATAGACGTTCTTCTTGTCTTCTTCGTATCGGCTATTGATGACGCTCAATTTCATGTCCACTTTTCTCGCCTCGACAAGGGCATCCTCCCACCGACCCAGTCCCGCATAGTTCAAAGCCATAAAGAGATTGACCAGTGCGTTCTCGAAATCCTCCCCCCGGTAGGGAATGGTATTGTCATTGATCAGAAAAGAGGCGGCACCTTTGGAGAGGGACTTGGTGTACAGGGCTTCCATGACGGATTCCGCCTGAGAGAGGTACTCGTTACTCTCTTCATGGTCCGAGGCATAATGGGCGATGATCCCCTCCTCAAGATAGTAAAGCGCAAGGCTCCGCTTGCCATAGGCTTTTTTGTTCTTCTTCACTACCCTCATCGCGGAATCGTAATCTCGATTGACGAGATACTGATTGAGCTGGGCGTAGTGCTTGATCTTGGAGGCACAAGAGAAAGCGAGAAGCGACAGAAGAGGAAGTAGGCAAAGAAAGGTAGATCTGTTTCTTGCGATTCCCGTTGAGGTATCCATT
The DNA here is from genome assembly GCA_964348185.1 of uncultured Thermodesulfobacteriota bacterium. Taxonomy (GTDB): domain Bacteria; phylum Desulfobacterota; class BSN033; order WVXP01; family WVXP01; genus CAYGBW01. The sequence continues at coordinate 10,184 of CAYGBW010000065.1, forward strand.
TTGCTCTTCAGGGGACATCCCAAACCACGTATCCTCTGTCCTCCTTGGCCCGTGAGGTCGGCGCGTCTGCTTGATCGATAGGGTCTGTCGACCGGAGGACGATGGAGGGCTGGCCCTGGGTCTCTCAGCTCGCTCTCTCAATGTTGCCAAGGACGTTCATTCTCCTACAGTCTCACTTTTGGTCTTTTGATGAGCTTTTTGATCTTCTTGTCTCCAATCCAGGCCTTGATATTGTTGCTCATATCGATCAGTTCAAGATTGACTTGGTAGAACATCACGGCCTTTCGACCGATGTCGTCCTGGATCGTGTTTATCGTCCCAATCAGCATGAAATCCGCACCGATCTCCTCCCCTGGAGCCTTCATCGTTTCTTCTGAGGCGTGCTTCGCCATATCAAACCTCTCCTCGCGGATATCGACCCGTTCCCCCTTTGAAGCGACAAACCGAACCCTTCCCGAATTGATCAAAGCCCGCTCAAGGTCTTTCACAAAGGTCTGGACATTGATGTGTTCGTGGCTCCGATTCCTGACTCTCCCAACGATCACCGTGGGGGTTTGTTCCCTGTGAAGCATCTTGAATCTCTCCAACCACATCCCGTCAAGACAATCTCGAATCATCTCCTCAGACACCATCCTCGAGTCCGTATCATTCCATCGTCCGCTGAGGTCTATGGTCGTATCCACGGCCTTCCGTTCAACCTTTGGCGTTGAGGCGCAATTCGCCAGCAAGGCCAAAGCCCCCATCCAGGCGATCAGGGGGACGATGCGGATAAGTCTCATCTTTTTCATTGTCTACCTCCATACCGTGTAGGGATTGAGAGAGGGTACCCCGGAGACGGTTTTTTTATAAGCCTCATTCTTGAGACACTTCAGGTGGCACAGGCATGTCAGGGACCGGTGGACAGGGAACCTGTCGTGGTCATCATTCCCTCCATGACAGAAAGGCGAGCAATCCCTGTGCCAATCGATTCATCAAAGGAAATCCCCGGTGGAGATGGGATCGTTATGGAGTGTATCCCATCGTCCGTTGAATCATCGAAGTCTTCCGATTCATTCCAATGGCGGGTCGTGACCGATTCGATTTCAGAGATCTCCGGGGATCGTTTTGTTTGACGGAGGGACGAGATTGCCCTATATTTTGGGGAGGATCACCGAAAAGAGCTTGTCCTTTCATCCTCTGGTCGCAAAGAAAGGAAGGAAGCATGTCAGATAAGTCATTCCAGGAGAGAAGAAGACATCCCCGATATGCGGTGTCCCTAACCGTATCCTTCACATTTGCGGGGGGGAAGAAACAGAGTCCCGACGCTCGGCGGATTTCGGGAACGGGGAGAAACATCAGTGGAAGGACAGGGGACGTCTCCTTTGAGGGGCTCTTGGTCAAGGCGAACCCCCTTCACGCTGACCTCTCGCCCCTTTTTGTGAAAACCCAGACCATAGACCGGCTATTCCTGGTGGATCTGGACATTGAACTCGATGGAAGACTCATTCGAGCCCAGGGGCAGATCAGATGGTTTAAGCTGTGGTACACGGGACAGGAGCCCTATCAGTGGGAATCAGGAGTGTTTCTCAAGAAACTGGATTCAGAATCACGAAAATGGTGGGACGAGTATTTCAAGAAGCTCAACCCGTGAGAGACTGGCTCTCATACAGAAGCCCTCCTGAGTTCACCCCGGACAAAGGGCTTTTCCCTTTCTCTCCGATCGGGAGACGGCAATAGTCAAAAGGACGAATCCCTTCGCGAATGGGGCCAATGGCTAAGCGTCCCGGATCTCCTGGATTTCTTTCCCAGCCGTACGATTCCTTCTTTCAGGATAGCACTGTTTCGGTGAATGTTCAGATCGACTACGATGGCGATGAATTCCAAATCGATCAGAAGCGGTGCGCCATGAAGAGAGCTTCACTCTTGAAGTTTCGAATACGGTATGATAAATCGATTTGTGATATATGTAACAAGCGCTCAGGTGACGTCCGCACGGGGGAGTGATCCGGGCTAAACCGGGTTTTTCGGTAAACGGGGATTCCAAGAAGGATAGGAGGGAGGTTTTATGAGACCCTATTTCGAGGAAATGACGGAGTTTGGAAGGCCCTTGACAGAGGGGCAGATCAAGCAGAGCCAGGAAAGCGTCCGGCAGATCAAAGAGGTTGAGACGTCGATTGCAGAAGCCATGGACAGAGTGAAAAAAGCCGGCCTTCCTGCGGAAAAGATCAACGCACGGGGCCAATGGACCGTATATCAGCGACTTGAGTATCTGGTGGAACCCGGAACGTGGTGCCCCTTGCATACCCTGTTCGATCCCATGGATGAGGAGTCGGGGACAACAGGGGTCGTCGATGGGTTGGGGAAGATCAGCGGGAGATGGGCCGTTATCATTGGGTTTGATAACAAGGTTATTGCAGGGGCGTGGATCGCCGGCCAGGCAGAGAACATATTGCGAGTCACCGATTTGGCAAAGCGCCTCCATGTTCCTCTGGTCTGGCTCGTCAACTGCAGCGGGGTCAAGCTACCTGAACAGGAAAAGGTTTATGCCAACCGGCGGGGTAACGGGACCACATTCTTCAGACATGCCGAGCTGGAGAAACTCGGGATCCCCGTTCTGGCAGGAATCTGGGGGACCAATCCTGCTGGTGGTGGGTATCAGAGTATCAGCCCCACATTGCTCATCGCCCACAAGGATTGCAATATGGCGGTAGGAGGGGGCGGGATTGTCGGCGGCATGAGCCCAAAGGGCTACTTCGATGAGGAAGGGGCGGAGCAGCTCATTGAGGCCACCCGAAAATTCAAAGCTGTTCCTCCGGGCCGGGTCGAGATCCACTACAACGGGACGGGCTTTTTCAGCGAAGTTCACGACACAGAGCAAGGGGTTCTCGATTCGTTGAAATCCTACATGAAAGACATGCCTGCATACAACCCCCGGTTCTTCCGAGTGGCGGAATCAAAGGAACCCCGGTTTTCTCAGGAAGACTTAAACCACATGATCCCCTTTAATCAGAAAGCTGCCTACAGCTTTGATGAGGTACTCGCCCGGCTGACGGACGGCAGTGAACACCTGGAGTTCAGGCCGGATTACGGCCCTGAAATCTATACGGGCCTGGCAAAAATCGATGGCTTCCTCGTTGGCATCTTTGGAAATCGCCAGGGGTTTTTGCCCAAAGGATATCCTGAATATGCGCCATATCCGGGCATCGGCGGGAAGCTCTACCGGCAGGGCCTCATCAAATTGAACGAATTTGTATCCCTGTGTGGCCGGGACAGGATTCCCATCATATGGTTCCAGGATACCTCAGGAATCGATGTGGGGGATTATGCCGAAAAGGCCGAGCTTTTGGGTCTGGGGCAGGCCCTGATATACTCCATCGAGCAGACGGATGTCCCCATGATGTTGGTTGTATTGAGGAAGGGAACGGCGGCCGCTCACTACATCCTGGGGGGACCAACGGCGAACAATCACAATGCCTTTACCCTGGGGACTCCGACAACGGAGATCTATGTGATGCACGGGGAAACAGCGGCTGCGGCTTCGTATTCCCGAAGGCTTGTCAAGGAAAAGGACGCAGGTCATTCGCTGAAGCCTGTTATCGACAAGATGAACGCCTTAGCGCAGGACTACTATGAAAAATCCCGACCCGCCTACTGCGCTAAGATGGGATTCGTCGATGAAATCGTCAGTTTTGCCGATATCCGGAAGTATCTGGTCGCATTCACCGGAGCGGTCTACCAAAATCCCGTGTCGATCTGCCCGCAAAATCACCTGATCCTTCCAAGAATCATCAGGGGATAGGCCGGGGGGTACGCCAACTCAAGCGACAGATAACGCCTCGTTAGGTGGTTCGGATAGTTTTATTAGCTTGCATGAGGTGTAAAATATCGAATATCGAATCACGCCACAGGCGTGATCGAAGGAGAGTAGAACATTTTTTGTGACCAGCGCAAAAACCGCTAGACGCAAGGAGAAGAAAACCTCATAATTCGAAATTCCTTGTTCGATATTCGACATTCAATGCGCGATTAAGTTAGCTTCTTAAGTTAGTGCTTATGGGATAGGATCGGGGGTACGCTCAACCTCGAGGTAAGGCCTGAGGGAATCGAGTTTTTTCCGTCCCACACCGGAAAGGGTCAGCAAGTCGTCAAGGTGCGTGAAGCCGCCCTTCTGGTCGCGGTAACGGACAATCCGTTTGGCCAGACTCGGCCCGATTCCAGGAATCAAGGTCAGGTCTTCAGGCTGGATATCGTTCAGGTTGCTGGGGAGGGTGTAGAGAATCTTCTTGGCAGGATCCATGGGCTCGACCCGGATCCTGAGTTCACGCCCTGAGCGAGACAAGATCAGGGCTGTTCCGTTTTTCAGACGTCCAGGCAAGGGATCCCTGGGAATGAGTTCGGGAGGTATCCCTGCTCTGAGAAGGAGTTGTTCGGTCCCCACGGGCTTAGGAAAGGTATAGATGCCGGGAGAGGCGAGACTCCCCTCGACCTCTGCAACAAAGGGGTGGGGTTTTGCAGGCTGGCTATTGAGCTTTTCCTGCGATGGGAAGGGGCCGGAACGGCTTCTCATCCAAAAGGAGACAAAGAAAACCCCAACCAGGAGGGCGAGGAAAACCGTCGGTTCTGGCAAGAGAACCCATCTCCGTCTACGCTTTCTCAAGGAGGGGATTTTCACTTCTCTTCCTTGAGCAGTTTGTACTCGATGCTGTCCACCAAGGCCTGCCAGCTGGCCTGAATGATATTCTCCGATACCCCGACAGTCCCCCATTTGTCATGGCTATCTTGAGACTCGATGAGAACTCGCGTCGCAGCCCGGGTACCGTGGATGGTCGAGAGAATTCTCACCTTGAAGTCCACCAATTTGACCTCTTTGAGCTCTGGGTAGATTTTTTCCAAAGCCTTGCGCAAGGCATTGTCCAGCGCGTTAACCGGTCCGTTTCCCAGAGCCGCCGTGTGTTCAACCCGATCTCCCACCCTGATCATAATGGTGGCCTCGGAAATGGGTGGCTCATCCTCTGTTCTCTTTTCAACAATGACCCTGAATCCCATGAGTTCGAAGAACCGTCTGTGCTTGCCCAGAGCCTTTTTGACCAGGATTTCAAAGGACCCCTCCGCCCCTTCGAACTGGAATCCCTTGTTCTCGAGGTCCTTGAGGTCAGAGAGTATCTTCTGAGTGATCGGATCCTTACTCTTGAGGTTTATGTCGTATTCTGCCGCCTTGGCTAGGATGTTGCTCTGCCCGGCGAGATCGGAAATCAGCACCCTCTGGCGATTTCCCACCTGCTCGGGGCGGATGTGTTCATAGGTCAGGGGGCTTTTCCGAATGGCACTGACGTGAATCCCTCCCTTGTGGGCAAAAGCGCTGGCACCGACATAGGGTTGGTGTTTGTTATGGGGAATATTGGCCAATTCGTTTACGAACCTTGAGACTTCTCTCAGCTTTTTCAGTTGATCATCAGAGATGCAGTCACGCCCTAACTTCAATTTAAGGGCCGGAATGATAGAACAGAGGTTGGCATTGCCACAACGCTCACCGAAGCCGTTGATGGTTCCCTGCACGTGGATCATACCATTTCGGACGGCAAGAATCGTATTGGCCACGGCGAGTTCCGAATCATTGTGAACGTGGATTCCGAGGGGGGCAGAGAGATGGGGTTTCGCCTCCCTGATGATCGCCTCGAGTTCCCAGGGGAGGGTTCCCCCGTTTGTGTCGCACAGAACGATGCAGTCCGCCCCTGCTTCCTCGGCTCGCCTGACCGTTGCAAGGGCATAGCTCGGATTGGACTTATACCCGTCGAAAAAGTGCTCAGCGTCGTATATGAGTTCGTCGGTTCTCTTTCTCAGGAATTCAAGAGACCGAGAGATCATGTCGAGATTCTCATCGAGGTCAATTTTCATAACCTCTCGGGGATGGACATCCCAGGACTTTCCAAAAATGGTCACCGTCGGAGTGCCTGTCTCAAGGAGGGTTTGGATGTTCCGATCGCGCTCGGGCCCACTACCCGGTCGGCAGGTGCTGCCAAAGGCTGTAATCTTTGCATGGGTGAAGGAAACCCGACTTATCTCGCGAAAAAACTGGAGGTCTTTGGGGTTCGAGCCAGGCCACCCTCCCTCGATGTAATGGATGCCGAGTTCATCGAGTCTTGTTGCGATCCTGACCTTGTCTTCCACTGAGAATGCGATATCCTCGGCCTGGCTGCCGTCCCGCAGGGTGGTATCGTAGATTCTAATGCTCTCCATGGGATGGAACTTCCTTTTTTAATGCTCCTCCTCAAGCTCGAAGGTATCGTGAAGGGCCCGCACGGCCAATTCGGTGTATTTCGATTCGATGACGCAGGAGATCTTGATCTCAGACGTGCTGATCATTTGGATGTTGATGTTCTCCTTGGCCAGTGCACCAAACATCATTGAGGCGACGCCACTGTGGCTCCTCATCCCGGTCCCCACGATGGAAACCTTGGCGATATCCTTATCGATGAGTACATCGCCGGCTTCAATTTCAGCAGCCACCTTCTGTGCAGCGACAAGGGCCTTTTGGCTGTCCGTTTTAAGGACGGTGAAGGTGACATCGGTGTAGCCTTCCCGGCTCACGTTCTGAATGATCATGTCCACCAGAATATTTTCGTCTGCAAGCGCTCCAAATAGGGTGGCCGCAACCCCGGGTCTGTCAGGCACGCGGGTCACCGTGAGTTTTGCCTCTCCCTTGTCGTAAGTTACACCCGATACCAGCACCATTTCCATTTCCCTGTCCTCCGTGCACACCCTGGTTCCCACGTGATCATTGAATGACGACCGAACGTGAATTGGCACACCGTATCTCATGGCAAACGCCACGGACCGAATCTGCAAGACCTTGGCACCGAGGCTCGCCATCTCCATCATTTCTTCATAGGAGATCCGGTTCAGTTTGCGGGCTTTTTCATAAACGCTCGGGTCGGTTGTGTAGACGCCGTCTACATCGGTATAGATTTCACAAACATCGGCTCCGAGGGCGGCCGCGAGAGCAACAGCCGTGGTATCAGAGCCCCCCCTGCCCAGAGTTGTGATGTTGTTATTCCCATCAATCCCCTGGAACCCCGCCACGATGACGACCTTTCCAGCCCGGAGCGCTTCGAGAATCCTATTTCCGGCAATCTGGGTAATGCTCGCCTTTCCGTAGGCGCTGTCCGTGAGAATTGCCACCTGAAATCCCAGGAAGGACTGAGCCTTTTGCCCCATCGACTCCAGCGCCATAGCCAGGAGGGCTATCGAAACCTGTTCCCCTGTCGAGATGAGGACGTCTATTTCTCGCCCATCAGGACACTTCCCTATCTCCTGGGCGAGGCGCAGGAGGCGGTCGGTCTCTCCAGCCATGGCTGAGGCGACGACCACCACGTCGTTTCCCTTTTCCTTGGTTTTGATAATCCGGCGGGCTACATTCCTGATCTTTTCGATGTCACCTACCGAGGTTCCACCGTACTTCTGGACCACCAATGCCATGGACATCTTCCTCCTTCACCAGGGCGTTGCCAGACTGAGAATCCCTTTGACCGGTCTTTTGGACGTTCCGTGGTCGAACCGGTCGGCAGAAGGTCAGAGCCTATCCATCCGGTGCAGAGCCAGACCCTGAGGCCTCCGACCCCGGAAGCCTCGAAAAGACAGCATTCCCTGTGCCACCGTAATGTTCAAGGGAGGATCCAGGAGCTTTTGAAAAAATCCGAAAAAACCGCAAAGGGATTCCCCCAGCAGTCTATCCCCAACCGATTCCGTCAAATTCTTGGCGAATGGCCTCGATAATCTGCACATTATCCTTTCCGATAGCCTCAATGACGAGTTGCCTGTTCTTCGGCCCTGTCCACCGAATCTCGATCCAGATGTGTTGGGGAGGCATCAAAGGGGTGGCCTTTTCTGCCCATTCGATAGCGGTCACCCCATGTCCATAAACGTACTCCTCAAGACCCAAGTCCTCCAGGTCTCTGCCCTTGGATAATCGATAGAGATCGAGATGGTAGAGGGGAATTCTCCCCGGGTATTCGTTTATCAGGACGAAGGAAGGGCTGGAGACGGCATACCTCCTGTCCACCCCGAGTCCACTGGCCAGTCCCTTGATGAACTGGGTTTTGCCCAGCCCAAGCTCCCCTGTGAGCGCAACAAGAGATCCTGGCTTGAGGAATCGGCCGATCAACCTTCCGAGTTTCCTTGTTTGTGCAGCACCATGAGACTCAGTGATGAATCTTTTCTTCACAGGATGCAGTTTTTCTGGATCTTTGGGATCAGTGAATCGTTGCTCCCTCCGGGTAGAGATAACAACAGAGGTCTCACCTGAAGGCCCTCGCCCGTATCAAAAGGATGGTTCAAGGGTCTTCAAAAATCGGAAGTGAAGCTCCCCGCGCTTCCGCACGGGGCATCCTGGCGAAGGCGAGTAAATGTTTACCATGGGACTTCAGGGAAATCAAGTCTACTCGCAGCAGGAAAGGATGAGACAATCGAAGGGGAGAGAATAGATCGAAGGCCGCAGGTCACGAGAACGCTTGACGTGGGCACAGATGGCTGTGTTGTCAGGGGTCGGCTTTCCGTCGTCAAACAAGCTCATGAATATGAAGGGAAACGATTCAATGGGAAAGACCGCTATTGCGATCGTGTCGGAAAATGATAACCTGTACTCCCGTAACCCGGACAGGCGAGGCAATACACCGACGGTCCATACAACAGCCCCTCAGATTGACCGGGCATTCGGGAGGGACAGACGGGGGAAGGAGCTACAGCCCCGATCAGGCCTTGTACTTGAAATCGTCCGGATTGAGACTCTCCAGCCACTCCTTCAGCTGGTCCTCCTGCATTTCTTTGTCCAACTCGATCTTCTTTGCCTTTGAAAGAACCTCTTCCGTCACATAGATAGGAGCGCCTGCCCCAAGAGCGATCGCGATGGCATCACTTGGCCGGGAATCTATGGTGATTTCCTCGCCCTTGGACTTGATGTGGATCAGGGCGTAGTAAGTGTTGTCCCTGAGGTCCATCACCTCGATCTTTGAAATCTCTGACTGAAAAAGCGCCAATACATTGCGAAGGAGATCATGGGTCATGGGGCGATGGGAGTGGACGTTTTTCAACTTGAGGGCGATGGCGTTAGCCTCGAAAGGCCCGATCCATATGGGTAGAGCGTGTGTGTTTTCGAGATCCGACAAGAGCACGACAAACCCATTCGACGAGGGGTCAAAGGTCAAGAACTTCACTTTCATCTCAACGGTCATTGGGAACCTCTCTCTGAGTATTATAACAACTGACACTCTGTCTATCAAGCAATATACGTACCACAACTCCAAAAATTATTGATCCATCAGCCTAACCCCCTCTTCAGAACGGTCCACCCTACCGATTCCAAAGATCATTGAAAGCTCCCGCTGAACCTCACCCGAGGATCCTTTCGATCGTCTCGGATAGATCACCCCCCATGCGTTGAATCTGATCCTCCCTCTCCCCTTCCAACATGACCCGGATGACTGGCTCTGTACCAGAGTATCGGATGACGATTCTACCGGTCTTTCCAAGCTCCCCCTTGATGGTCGTGATTTTACGATGAATCTCAGGGATCTGAGACAGTTCCTTCTTTTCCTTGACCCGGGCGTTGAAGAGGACCTGGGGAAGGGGCGTCATGATGGAAGCCAAGTCGGCGAGAGACCTGCCTTTCTTGGTCAAAACAGCGAGCACTTGAAGGGCCGTGATGATGCCGTCCCCGGTCGTGTTATAGTCGAGAAAGATCGTGTGTCCTGACTTCTCGCCCCCCATGTTGTACCCGCCTCGTTTCATCTCGTCGACCACGTACCGGTCGCCTACGGCCGTCTTGACGACTTTTCCGTTGAAGGCCTCGAGGGACCTTTCCAGGCCCATATTGCTCATGATTGTCGTAACCAGGGTGTTCTTTTTCAGCCGTTTCTCCTGAATCATATCAACGGCGCATATGGCCATGATGTGGTCGCCATCGACGACATTTCCCCGTTCGTCAACGAAAACGATGCGATCAGCGTCGCCGTCCAGTGCCATTCCAACGTCCGCTCCGGTTTCGAGAACCAATCGGCTCACCTCCTCCGGATGAAGGGAGCCGCAGTTCAGGTTGATATTTTCGCCATCCGGCTCTACCCCGATGGGAATCACTTCTGCTCCCAGTTCCTCGAGGACGGTGGGAGCCACCCGATAGGCCGCACCGTTGGCGCAGTCGAGCACGATTTTGAGACCATCGAGACTGATCGGGGAGGGAAAAGTGTTCTTGAGAAAAACAATGTACCTTCCCCGGGCGTCGTCAATGCGAAAAGCCTTCCCAACCTCCCTTGCCGTAGGCCGCAGTGAATCGATCGAATTCGAAGAAATCAGCGCTTCGATTCTGTCTTCCATCTCATCGGGCAGCTTGAACCCATCATGGGAGAAGATCTTGATTCCGTTGTCGTAAAATGGATTGTGGGAGGCCGATATCATCACCCCCGCATCGGCCCTCATGGATCG